>JADFXG010000045.1 GCA_015233895.1 Nitrospirota bacterium
CGAATTCCTTCAAATCTGATGTCTCTCTCTTACTCATTGTGTCATGCCTCCTTTTTGTTATAACTGATAATATAATTCAGTTAGGCAGTTTCTGAAAATATACTTTCCAAAAAATGCTCTCTAATTAAACTTCATGACACAGTTTTTTGAACACTCTCTATTTGTACCATCGTCTGTTACTGTTACATCATGAAATGAACCTGATGACACAGTGCTATTAACATTTGTTAATGTTGTCTGCACAGCATTAACCATTTTCGCTATACCTGTATTACCTGTTCCAATACTTATCAAAATACCATTATGTATATAATTGTCAGTGCTGCTATTATAGGTTTTGTCACTTCTTGTTATTATTTGAAATGATGCATTTGAGTTATTTAATTTTACACTTGATGCTATAGTTATTTTACCATTTGTAGGATTAAACTGTGATACCGTATTAAGAAATCCCATTGCGTTTATCACTAAATAACCATTACTCTCAGTAACACTACTACCTGTCTCCCCTGTCGCTGTACTCCATTTAGTAGTATCTACACTACTACCACTAAAATCGTCATATAGTGTTGCAGCATAAACATTAGATAGAAAAATTTTCATAAGCAACATAAAACAAAACAAGCTTAAAATCCAAATCTTTTTCATAAAAACCTCCTAAAGATCATTAGCAACTATGCTGCCATTTTATTTTATTCAGAAACAAATTCATACTAAAAACTCCTATAGAGATAGTATCTAAAATGAGGGAGAAAAATTCTTTTACTATAAGGAATTATTGTAAGGAAAGTTATAAGCGGGTTATAAGAGAGAGAGAGAGAGAGAGAAGCAAAAACAACGCCATTTCGATTACGAATCCGATATTTCATAAACATAGCTGCTCCATCCCTGAAAAAATTAATTGAATATTTACGCCTACACTATACAAATTAAAAACTGAAATGTCAAGCAAAATGTTCTTTTAAAAGTGTAATAATAATTTTTTTGCTAATGCGATTGCCCTGCAACAACTAAAAGGGCGTAAACGATGTAAACAAAACCGGCCATACGGATAAAGTCGCAAAAACAATCAAAAAGATAACTGCAAGCAGAGCCCACCTTTTTTGTGCTTTTTCTATTACCTCGGTTGTACCTTGCAGAGTTTTGAAAAACTCCGCAATACCTGTGCCCATTGTAAAAGCCACACTGCCAAAAAGCCCTGCATAGAGCGGATAACCGACGTAATTGTACTGCCCTTGCAATAAATCAAATGGACAGTGATGAGTGGGAAGTTCATAGTAGTAAATTGAGATAAAGGATATGACAGATGCCACAGATATAAGCAAATATGGAACTGAAAGCGCAAAGAGTAAATACTTAAACACTGCGGCTTTTGTCTTAAGTGAGACGATTAATGAGGTGAGCATAATAAACGTAGCAATGTAAAACACATACATCATCGGCCTTACCGGTAAAGCGGCAAGGGCAGAGGCCACGCTTTTCTCATCGCCACTAAATAGCGAGCTGCAACAGGTGGTTACCATCTCAGGTTTCAAACCGCTAAAGTAGTCAAGTGTCAGAATAAAGTCAAGCAGTATCAATGGAGCAATAACATACAGGAGTTTATACTTAAACTTGACAAGAGGATAGTTTTCGCACCTTTGATCTATGTAGTTGATAAAAAGCCATGCCGATGAAATCAGAAAAGTCAGGATTTTGATGTATAAAACATACCATCCGACAGGGTTAGCGTTAAGAGAGCCGGTGGCACACATTGCGCCCAAAAACAGCTTGTGTATGTCATCAGCGGTAAACACAAAAAGAAAAAGCGACAGCACTTCAATTGCCAAAGCTGTGTTAATAATGGTTGCAACAAGATAGGTTTTTTTTTCAAGCGTCAGCTGTAGCTCCGAACTGCTGGTAATGTCCCAGTGCTTTGCTATGGATGCGCCTACAAAAGCCGCAAAAAGCGCCATGACAGACACAATGGCTGATGACAGCAGTAGGGCAAGCACTCCGGGGTGCAGTATCACCGTATTACAACCTCTTTAAGTAAACCGTCTCTCATTTCCACTGTTTTCATCACATACGGTGAATCATATATCAGGGGATCGTGAGAGGCGATTATAACAGTTTTCCCTTGCTGGTTAAGAGTGTGAATGATTTCAATAAAATCAGTGGATAGTTTAGTGTCAAGATGTGCTGTGGGTTCATCGGCAAGGATGATTTCGGGGTTGTTTATCAGAGCACGCGCAATGGCTACCCGTTGCTGCTCGCCGCCGGAGAGTTGTTTGGTTTTAAAATCCTTTTTGTGGATTATATTTAGCTGCTCTAACACTTTGTTAGCACGCTCTTTTATCTCTGAATAGGGAATTGTAAGAGGATAGAGTGGGAGCATTACGTTTTCCAGCACGGTGATACCCTTTATGAGATTAAATTGCTGGAATATAAAACCAAAAGTGCTTCTTCTTATCTCTGTAAGAAACCGCTCAGGGAGTTTTGCCACATCCCTTTGCCCCACTGTGATTTTTCCTGAGGTTGGACGGGACATGCAGCCGATTTGAGCTAAAAGCGTGGTTTTCCCTGAGCCGCTTGGGCCCTTAAACACTACAAACTCCCCCCTGAAAACCTCAAAAGAGATGTCCGTAAGTGCTCTCATCTCATCAGGCAGCCCTGAGTTATACACTTTAGAGACGCCTTCTACATTTACCAAAATATCCAGTTTCCTACATCCTCATGATTGTATCAGGATCAGTTATCGCAGCCTTCCAGGAAGGCACAACGGTGCTTACCACATAGGGGACAACAGTCAGAAAGAAAATTGAAAACACATGATAGATATTAATATACGGTATCGGTTGAAATGGGGGAAAGAGAACCGACCAACCCTTTAGTACAGGTCCAAAAAGCACTGCCCCAAATAAAAACACATGTATGTAAGCAAGAATCAGCCCCGTGAGAAACGACACAAGGGAGACAACCGTACCCTCCCAGAATTTTAACTTAAGCACGTCTGAGGTTTCCCACCCGATAGCTTTAAGAATACCTATCTCTTGTTTTTCCGAAGCACTTAAACCCGTGGCCTTATCCCATACAAAAATAGCAAACGCAAGCAGTGCCCCAAAAAACATCGTAACAATCATTCCCCCCCGCCAGTTAAACACACTGTCGTAGGTGCGAATTATGTCGCCTTTAAGTATCACACGGGTATCAGGAAACGCCATAGCTATTTTTCGGGCAACCGTTTGAATCTCCGTGTCGTTATAAACCTCCACGACTAAGTCTGTAGCACGGTCTTTAGGAATATCGAAAAAATCAATCAGATCATCCTTATCCATAATTATCAAATCATTGGTAAGCATTGCCGATGTGCTGTCAAAAATCCCGACAGTTTTAAATGATACGCTTCTGCTTTCGCCTAAAGTAAGAAACAAACTATCGTTATAATTTAGCCTCCTAAGCTTTGCCACACCAAAACCCACGGCACACTCTCCCTTACCCTGAGGGAGTTTGCCGTTTAGAAGTTTAAGGGTTGGCAACTCCTTCGTGAGACCAACAACCGTATAATTAGCACGGGTCAGTGAGTCGTAGTAGTAGCCCCAGTATCGGGGTTGCACTTTGCCAACGCCAGCAATTGCGGATATCGTATCAACATAGTTAAGCGGGATGAGATCATGCCGCCCAACCGATAGTCTCTGGACAATTATCTCCGGAGATTCATAAAAGGTATTCATCGCCTCTACTTTAAAAGCATTGGTAAGAAACAGTATTGAGCTTATTATGGCAATTAATATACTAAAGACTACTATTATGGCAAGGTTTTTATATTTTTTCCTTAGCAAAGAGGAAATTGCATATTCAAGTATTTTATTGTGTCCCCAGTCTGCCATAAAATTAGTTGTAGTTCCTCTTACATTTAAGCAACTGCAAGACTCTATGCTCCAAAATAGAGCAATCTTCGTTTTGCTTGCTAATGTCAGTATAACAACTGGCAACTCACTACGTCAACTCTGTTGTGCCGCCTTTTTTTTTGCAATTAACGCATGCTCTTTATCACTTTTTACACAGTTAGGTGAAATGTTAAAGGCTATAACATGTGTAATTGCTATTGATGGGGACTAATTAACCTTCTAATATATGAGCAATCTTTTATACAAAGTAGCTGCCAAAAAGGTAATACAATGTAATGGTGGAGAAAAAGGACTGGGTCCCGCAACAAGTGCGGGATGACAAAGGGCGGTTCTTATCCTGTCATTCTTGCGGAGGCAGGAATCCAGTATTTTATTTATATCTTTGAACGCAACTCGAGACCGTTGCAAAATTCCCAAAATGTGGGAAAAGTATTTCCCAATTAATACCGAGTAGCAGCCTAAAATATAATAATGATGAGATTACCACGTCGCTATCGCTCCTCGTAATGACGGATAGGTACGCCCACGCACAGCCCACGCCGTCATTGCGAACCCCCGCAGGGGGTGTGGCAATCTCATCCTTTTTCTATAACATTTTGTTATATTTTTGAACTCAACTTTGGTGTTATAATATTTTTGCAACGGTCTCAACTCGGTATTAGGTTGCTCATATATTAAATGTAAAAAAATATGATAACATTACATTCAGGTAATGATAATTTATTTAAGATATATATATTCTTTTCTGCTATCTTTTTTAATAGCATATTTTGTAACTGATATTTCATTTATAATCAGAGAATATCTTCCTATCATAGACGATTACCTGTATGGCAGGCGGTTTCCAACTAAAAGTAAGAGCACGACTCCGATACTCATTGTTGAAATAGATGACGAAACTGTTAAGCAATATGGTTATTTGCCGTATAAGCGTTCTTTATATGGCGAGGTTATTTCAAAGATTCTTGAAGGGAAACCCAAAGTCCTTGGTGTAGATATTTTTTTCTATAAGATTAGAGACCTTAAAGATGATATCAAACTTATTAAGATACTTGAAAATGCAAACACTAACGTCGTACTTGCCTATGAAAAAGATGAATTAGACAGGTTCCTATTAAACCAGGTTAACCATAAAACAGCTTATAGAAACAACGACAACGTTACCTTTGCAAACGTAAAAATAACATATTATTCTAATAATAACGAAGAGATTGCTACCAATGTCAATACCGATACTTATAAAGATAAAGACTATCTGTCATTTCCTGTTGAGGTAGTAAGCAAATATCTTGGAGGTAAAGCTTATAATCCGTATGGAGACCATGAATTTGATATTTTTTCATCTGGTATAAGACACTGTAAGCTTGGCAATATAGCTATCCCTTCGTTTTACAAAAACGCTTTTTGTTATTACACATTTATTAACTATACCGACAGGAAATTTCCTGCGATACCCTTTTGGAGAGTTAAGGACACAGAGCCAGCAGTTTTTAAAGATAAAATAGTGTTAATTGCGGCAACTGCACTCCCTTTAGGCGATATACATCCAACTCCAATCTCAAAAAAAACGCCTGGCACGTACATTCTCGCCTATACCATAGATATGCTGCTTAATGGAAATTTCATCACCCCGATAGAGGAAAAACATCAGAAAGCACTGACATTTTTAGCGGCTTTCGTAATTTCCTTAATATCGCTAACTTTAAAAAGACTACCGGCTTTTTTTGCAACAATTCTTTCCATCATAGCAATAAAGCTCGTAACGGATATGTTGTTTTATCATTACTTGTTATACATGTATTTTACGCCTTTTTTGTTTGCGCTTTTACTAGCCCATTTAATCGTTATAGTTTATACAAACACCTTGAAATCAGTGAGTTGAGCCTCTATTTGGGTGGCACTATGGAGCCTGCCGGAAAATGGTCTATCGAGGATGGGAAATCCTGAAAGGCGGTAAAAAAATCCGCTTGTGACGGATGCCTCGTATATCTGGCCTCCGTCCAAAAAGCGACATCAGTAAGGGAAAGCTCACGCACCAACTGTCGTTTAGCATCAAGCTGCCCTTGCATGTGAGTCAAAGAATAAACTGAATACGCTGAAAACATCAGTAAAAGCAGCGTTTCAAAAAACACCAAAAATATAAAGATTTTTGTCTTTACCATTGTTATATATTTTTATTGTTATTTCATATTACCATCGTGCATACCTTTGTGGCCGGACATTTCGGCTCCTGGTATATCAGAGACTGTTATTTCGCTAAACTTAAGCGCCTTGTCACCCTTATGGTCAAGCATGAACCCTTTTACTTTACTCTCTGGGACCGGCACGACCTCAGTTCCCATTGGCCCCTCTACGTTGCTTCCAATCACAAAAACCACAGAGTCTGCCTTTACTGTTTTAGCACTATAGTACTCAGTCACGTATATGTCTGATATGTCGGCCTGAGTTTTGTGTTTGTTGTATTTGGCAACGTCAAAGTAGAATTTGAACATATCCTTAGGGCCGTCAAAATACACATATGTTCCATCTTTAAACACTATTTGAGCCGCCCACTTTGGAAACGCCTTAACGAGCATACCACACACTGCACACTTATCGTTGGCGCCAGGTTTTTTTGGATCGTGTGCCCAAACAAGCGTAGTAATCCCCAATATCAAAATAAACACTGCAACATACAACATTATCTTTTTTAACATATACCCCTCCTAAGTTTGAAGTATCATAGCAGTCACTACATATGATAACACCTGAGATATGAAAAATGCTATTTTCTTTTGTGCAACAGTGCACAGTAGAAGGCAACCTGGTTAAACTGTTCTGTTTGGCAAATAAATATTAAAAGTTGTTCCTTTCTCAACCTCCGAGAGCACCTCAATTCGTCCGCCGTTTTCGGAAACAATTTTTTGCGTTACGGAAAGCCCTAAGCCTGTACCCTTTGAACCTTTGGTGCTGAAAAAAGGCTTGAAAATGTTCTCAATGGTTTCCTTATCCATACCACAGCCCTCGTCTTTTATGCCTATCAGGATTTCGTCTCCACACTGTTTTGTGATTACCTCTACGGTAGCGCCTTTTTTGTTTGCACTGGCTTCAAGTGCGTTTGACACAAGATTTAAAACTGAACGATATATGCCCTTTTGATCTATCCGGATTTCTTGTATCTTATTTTCAGGCTTAAATACTAACTTTAAACCCAGCTCTTGTGCTTTTATCTCCATCAGGTGAACTATGGACTCTGCAATATCGTTTACACTTGCTGTTGTGTACTCCGGTTGCCTGTCTTTTGAGTATGTGAGCATATCGTTTGCAAGATCAGTTAATCTGCCTATATTTTTTTCCAGCATAGAGTAACCTTTCAGACTTGCAGTGGTGTCAAGTTTTTTTATTTCTGAATTGAGAATATACAAGCCGCCCTTAAGGCCATTCAGCATGTTTTTCACACAGTGGGAAATCCCAGTGATTGCCTGCCCAATGCTTGCCATACGCTCGGCCTGCAATGATTCCTCTATCAGTTGAAAATTATGCATTGCTACTGCCACCTGACTGCTAATTGACGTTGACAGGAGTTTATCATAATCGTCAAACCCGTCCGAATTTTTCTTGTTAACCATTTGCAGTGCTCCCAGACAATTGTTTTCCGCCATAAGCGGCACACACAACGTGGAACGGGTGACAAAGCCGCTTGTATCATAAGCAAGGGCAAAAAAACTCTCCTCCTTTTTGACATCGTTTATAATTATCGGTCTCTTGTTTAATATACATTGCCCGGCTATTCCCTCACCCCACTTTATCCTGAAATTAATGAGCTTAGAGGCCTCACTGCCGCAGATGGAATGAAACACTAATTCTTTGGTTGCTTGCTCTACTAATATAATACTGCTTCCCTCCACTGCCATCATGGCATTTGTAACCTTTACTATCATAAGGAGAAGTTTATCGAGGTCACGGGTTGAGGAGTGAATAATATGAGATGTCTCTATAAGTCCCTGTAACTCCATGTCTTTAAGGTGAAGTTTCTGATCGGCTTTGCGTCTGCCATGATATTCTTTTTTTAAGTTGGTAACTTCTATAATGGCTTTGCCGCAATTACAGTATATTTCCGTACCGTGGCGATATGTTTGCAAGTCATATGTAAGGCCGCATTCAGGACAATCCATCATTATGGGTTCTGAGGCAATCTTACGTAAAAAAAAGGAGGGCTGTATGACAAAAGTTCTACCGCATAAACAACAAAAATCCTTCGCCACAGCTGACTTTTCAATTTCGAACTTTACACTACATTGCGGACATACTATTAACATTGAGTTAAGTCCCGGCCTCCAGTGGCAATATTAGTCTAAATAAACAAAAATTTCAGGGTTTTGTCAACAAAAATAATTTCTGATGATTATTGACATTTTTTTTATTATAATTTACACTTATCTATTCGTTAAATTTGGGGGGTTAATTATGAGCAAACACATTTTGGTTGTGGACGATGAGGAAGACACAAGGACGTATCTGTCCGCTGTTCTTATAGAAAAGGGCTATAGTGTTACTGTTGCTAAAGACGGCATAGAGGGATTACAAAAGGCTAAGGATGAAAAACCGTCTCTTATTGTAACCGATATAATGATGCCGGGAAAAACCGGTATTGGCTTACTGCAGGAATTGCGTGAGGATAATGATTTAAGAGACGTTCCGGTTATAATGTTAAGTGCAATCAAAGGATTTATCGAACACGCTCTCAATGAACTTGACAGTAAGGAAACCTTAAAGCAAATGGAGACACTATTGGATGATCCTGACAGCAAGTTAGAGAGATTCTTTTTACGGTTCACTTCATTCCGCAAAGTGTTACTGGTTGACAGATCAGCAATGGTGGAACAGTTCCGTAACGGGGAGTTGAAATTGATGGGCATCCCTGTGCTTCCGGACGTCTTTTTGGATAAACCGGTAGAGCCTGATGAAATTGTTCATGCAGTGTCCAAACTGATTGGACAAGCCTCCGCGTAACGGATATTAACTGACAGGGCTTTACATAGCTGTTTCTGCCGATGGGGTGCACTGTTGTGTTTAGTTGCTGTTAAATACAGTTTAGTTGTAAACTATCAGACATGTTAAAATATTTATCCCAAAAAACTGTTGAGATAGTTATTACTTTTTTAGGTATAACAGTAATCAGTTTTTTTATAATACATCTGGCTCCCGGTAAACCCACAGACGTGTTGGCTGAGCTAAACCCAAAAATTACGCCTGAGGCAAGGGCTCGCCTTGAGAAATTCTACGGGCTGGATAAACCCCTGTATTTGCAGTATGCGCTCTGGCTTAAACGCATTGTAAAACTTGACTTCGGTAACTCCTTCTCATCAGACCATCGTCCGGTGTGGGATAAAATCCGGCAGCGCCTTCCGGTTACACTTTCTATAAACATAATCTCACTCTCCATAATATTTATAATTGCGCTTCCTACCGGCATATACTCCGCTATTGCCAGATATTCACTATACGATAAGGTGATGACGTTAATAGTGTTTACCGGGTTTGCGATGCCCGGATTTTGGCTTGCCCTGTTGCTTATGATGTTTTTTGGAGTACATCTCGGTATTTTACCAATATCGGGGCTAAAGTCTATAAACTACGATTTTTTAACAACAACCGGCAAACTTGCCGATATGGGAAAGCATCTGATAATGCCTATATTTGTATCGGCTTTTGGAGGTATTGCCTCCATTTCCCGTTACATGAGAAGTTCAATGCTTGAAGTAATCCGTGAGGACTATATGGTAACGGCTAAGGCCAAGGGGTTAAGCGACAATCGTATTACTTACATTCATGGCGCCCGGAATGCACTTCTTCCTATAGTCACAATCCTTGGACTTTCTGTGCCCGGACTGATTGGCGGCAGTGTAATCTTTGAGCAGGTGTTTTCAATTCCCGGGATGGGACAGCTTTTTTACATGGCCGTAATGACCCGCGACTATCCCCTTGTTATGGGGGTGCTGACTATTGGTGCTGTGTTGACTCTGGTCGGCAATCTCCTTGCCGACACAGGTTATGCTTTGGTTGATCCACGAATCAGAAAGTAAACGAGAGCATGAAACTTAATCGTTAAATGTTATTGTAACCTGTGGCAATTATAGCTAAGATAAGAGAGACCATCCGGGCGCATTCCATGTTGGAGGCTTATGAGACAGTATTAGTGGGACTTTCCGGGGGGGCAGATTCAGTGTGTTTGCTCCATGTGCTGAAAACTCTGAATTTGAATTTAAACCTCCATGCCCTGTACGTTGATCACGGAATGAGACCGGAGGAAACCCCAGCTGAGATAGAATTCTGTAAAAACCTTTGCCGCTCTCTTAATATACCATTTGAGGCCAAAGCTATTACCGGCTCAGAGCCAATAAAACATAACAAACAAGAAACCCTGAGAAATCTCCGATACCAGATATTTGAAAACACTGCGAATCAGTTAAATGCCTCAAAGGTTGCCCTTGGGCATAACAAGGATGATCAGGCAGAGACGATTTTGATAAATCTGCTAAGAGGCTCCGGTATGACGGGGCTATCCGGTATTCCACCGGTAAGGGGAAAATTCATCAGGCCCATTATTGAGCTAAGAAGATATGAAATCGAACACTACCTCAAATTAAACGCTCTAACGTTTATCACCGATTCCTCAAATCTTAAATCAGACTACCTGAGAAACAAAGTGCGCCTGTCGTTAATTCCGTATCTTACAAAAGAGTTTAACAATGATATTATTCAAACACTCGTAAACACCGGTGAGATAATAAGATGCGAGGACTCCTTTATGAGCAAACTTGCAGCTCAAAAAACTACGGCTTTGACAGCTGCAAAAACGGACTCATCCGTTGAGCTTTTTTTGCTGCCGCTTGAGGGCATTGAGCCTGCCATACTAAGACGCACACTGAGGAGTGCTATTGATGCGGTTACATCGCTTAGAAAAATCGCCTATGTCCACATTTATGAAATCATAAAACTCATAAGATCCGGCAAAGCAGGAGATTGTATCGTACTACCCTCCGGTGTTAAAGCAATCAGGGGGTATTCCACAGTGCAGATAACCAAAGAGCCACCGGTTAAAATTGGCAGCTATGAGCTAAGCGTTCCCGGTTCTGTTTTAATAAACAAAACTGGTGTAATTATCAAAGCCTCGATAAGCGACAAATACATTCCCTGTGAGGGACAGTATCAAATTTGTCTGGATGCCAGCAAAATCTCTGCACATTTGACAGTACGTGGAAGGGTGCCGGGTGATTTTTTCTATCCGCAAGGGGTTGGCGGAAAGAAAAAACTTCAGGATTTCTTTGTTGACGAAAAAATCCACAGATACTCAAGAGATTCAATACCTCTTGTGCTCTCAGATGCCAATCTTATATGGGTGGCTGGCCTCAGGGCTGATAGCAGATACTCTGTAAGTAATAGTACAACACTGTTTCTTAAACTTGAGATGATACCTGATATAATCTTAACTTAATTAATATGGAAATTATATCCCATTTATGGTATTATATTCCCATAAATGGAGATAAGTGCTTTTGATAAATCAGAAGATGTCTTGCAGTTAATCCAAACTTGTTATGAGAAAAATGCCTCAGAGCTAAACTTATCATACAAGAAGTTAACAGAGCTGCCGCCTGAAATTGGAGAGCTTACTAATTTAAAGGAGCTTTATATTCATAACAATCGTCTGTTATCACTTCCCCCTGAGATTGAAAAACTCACCAATTTACAAATTCTTTGGGTTGGCAACAATCACCTTACAAACCTGCCGGCAGAACTAGGAAAACTAACAAACCTGACAGTCCTGCGCCTTAACAATAATAACCTTACAGAGCTACCATCGGAAATTGAAAACTTAACAAAAATACAAACTCTCTGGATTAACGAAAATCTTTTGACAAGTCTGCCGCCAGGGATTGAAAACTTAACAAAATTACAAACTCTCTGGCTTAACGGCACTCTTTTGGCAGAGCTGTCCCCTGATATTGGGAAACTCACAAATTTAAAATTGCTGTCTATTGATGGCAACCGTCTAAAAACACTTCCAGCAGATATGAAAAACCTTACGCACTTGCAAGAACTACTGCTGAACTACAATATGTTTGAAGAGTTTCCGCCGGAGATTCTTAACCTTGTAAACTTAACTGTCCTTTCCATAAGCGGCAATGCCATTAAAACGCTCCCTAAAGAAATCGGAAAACTCAAAAATCTGCAAACTTTCAACATTAGCTCTAACCAAATAACAGCGATTGTCCCTGATATAATAAATCTCACCAGTCTTACTAAGTTAGACATTGACAACAATCCTCTTGTAACACCTCCGGTAGAAATTGCTCTAAGGGGTGTGGACGCAGTAAATGAATACTTCAGATCTCTGAAAAAGATAGAAAATCATTATTCTAAAGCTACTAAAAGCTGCCGCCAAAAAGCTGAAATAAATCCGTCAGAGAAAATATACGAGGCAAAACTACTGATTGTCGGTCAGGGCGGTGTTGGTAAAACAAGCATTGTAAGACGACTAATTGACAACACTTTCTCGGATACCGAGGACCCTACAATGGGAATAGAAGTTAAGCAGATAACGTTAAAACATCAGGACTTGCCGGGATTAAAACTAAATGTCTGGGATTTTGGCGGCCAGGAGATATATCATGCAACGCATCAGTTTTTTCTGACAAAGCGCTCTGTTTATATGCTTGTGTGGGATGCCAGACAGGAGGATGAGTACGGCAGACTTGAGCACTGGTTAAACATTATAAGAGTATTTGGGGAGGACAGCCCTGTTATTTTGGTTATCAACAAGTGTGACGAATTTCCGGGCGATATTAATCTGAAGGATTTAAAGGAGAAATTTCCAGGCATTATAAAGGGTTTCTACCGTGTCAGTTGTAAAAAACCTGGAAAAGGCCATGACAGTTTTGATAAACTGAAAGCCGACATAGCTAAAATCGCAAGTGAGCTACCGCACATGGGCAGTGTATGGTTAGAGCCATGGATAAAAATCAGAGAGAAATTTGAAAATGGCGCTAAAACCCATATTCCTTACGAGGAATTTCATCGTATGTGCGTAGAACATAACATAGAAGAGAAAGAGGAAAAACTGCTTGATGACTACCTTCACGATTTGGGCGTGTTTTTACACTTTAAGGACGATATTATTTTACAAAATATGATAATAATAAAACCCACGTGGGTAACAAATGCTGTGTATAAGGTTGTATCGTCAAGAGCAGTTTTAGAAAGAGAGGGGATTTTATATGAGAGCGATTTACCGGATATTTGGAAAGACGGTTATCCTCAGGAAATTTACGGTACGCTTTTAAGTTTAATGAAAAACTTCGAACTTTCGTTTTCCATCGAGGGTACAAAAAACCATGTAATAGCAAGCGCTTTGGCAACAAATAGCATTGACGCAAATTGTGACCACAGAGACAGCAGCAAGGTGATATATGAATATAACTTTTTGCCTAAAACAGTCATTCCCAGGTTTATCGTAAGAGCGCATGATTTGATTAAAAGAACATATGGCAAATATTTATGCTGGCGTACCGGTGTAATATTAGAGCGGAGCACAGACGGAGTTGAAACGCAGGCTTATATAAAAGCATATCCAAACGATAAGAAACTTGAAATAGTTGTTTTTGGCAAAAATAAATATGAATTTTTTACCATCATAAGAAACCATCTTGAAAATATTCACAAAATAACTAAAAAGCTTGAAGTTGAGCTAAAAATCCCTTGCGTTTGCAGCAGTAATTGCAAACATCTGTTCAAATATTCGTTTCTTATTAAATTACAGGAGCAAGGGATAAACGATGTGTTTTGCGAAATAACGGCAAATCATGTATCTATCAAAAAACTGTTTGCTGGTATTAAAAGAGAAGGAGGACAGAGGATGAGTGACCGTGGGAAAGAAGACCATACATCTGCGCCATCAAATGAAAAATATGACGTGTTTATCGCCCACTCAAAAAATGATGTTGATTTTATTAAGAGCAACATTTTGCCGGATTTAATAAGCAGAGGAATTTGTTATTGGTTTGATGATGCAAAGATAGAGCCTGGGGAGCAAATCACTAAAAAGATAGAAACTGGCTTGAGCAACAGCAGATATATTTTAGTCTGTCTAAGCACGAACCTTGTCAAATCCAATTGGTGCAGAGCAGAATATGCGTTTATTTTGCACCAGTATTTTAAAGAAAAAACAAACAAGAGAGTTATCCCGTTAAAACTGGATAGTTGTGATGATAGCGTTGTTCCCCCTTTGCTTAGCGATATCAAGTGGACTGATTATTCAGACAGGAAATCATATGATGAACTGCTGATTTTTCTTAAAAACAACTAAATGAGGACTAAAAGTATATGTTATATTTTGAGGACCAACTAAACAAAGGGTTACGTATATTTGTAATTGAGCTGTGCGCTTTTATTTCCAAAACATTGCTTGAGCTCTACGGTGAGCATTGGCGCGATAAACTCAGCAGCCAGCTTAAGTCCTCAGCATTGTTTTCTGAGGTCAAAGAGGACAACACCGGTAATATCTTGCTTAGTTTTGAGCAAATATCTAATGTGATAGAGGAGTTATGGAATGATTGCTTTTTAACCGTTTTCAAAAATAAAAACGAAACCATGAAAAATCTCAGAGATATAAATAGTATTTTTATAATTGCGACTCAGACAAGGGATACGATAGCCGCTAATGACGTATGGAGAGCTCTTAATTCGATGGCAAGCTTAATAAAACATATCAATAAAGATACAGCAATTGAGATATATGCAATAATTAATAATGAGGTTTTACACAGGGACTCCGAGACGTCAACACCGAAAACTGTAGAGATACCGCCAACAGAGGAAGCATTTTTTAACCATAGTAACGACGCCCGTCTCTCTGAAACTCTCTCCATTGATGACATAAATAAGCTATATGAGGAACGTAGGAAAATTGATAAGAAGTTAGAAGACAAGTTAAAAAAAGATCTGGCTGTAATGTTTACAGATTTGAAGGGTTCCACCTCCCTTGCCGACCTTGAAGGAGATATCAGCGCCAGGATTTTACTCCAGAAAAATGAAGAGATAATAACTCCAATAATCAGAAAGAACAATGGAGTATTGGTAAAAACCATGGGAGACGGCTCACTTTCTTACTTTACAAATTCAAATGATGCTCTGGCCTCAGCAATACAAATTATAGGAGATGCGGCATTAGCTAATAAATATATAAAGCCCGGCCACAGACTAAACTTTCGCATAGGGATCCACAAGGGTAAGTGTATGGTGGAGAAAAATGATATTTTTGGCGATGTGGTAAATGTTGCATCGCGGTTTGAGAAATTAGCAGTCCCCGGTGAGATTGCTCTTTCAGAAAATGCCTATATCAGTTTGTGTCCGGAGTTACAATCGAGGTGCAAACTTGACACTATAACCAACATAGACGGTAAGAAGGCGCCTTTCAAATTATACCGGTGTGATACCGGAGTGCTTAATGAATCAGAAAAAAAATGCTATCAAGCTGATTATATTCCATATTCACTGTTAAAAGACAAATTGAATCCTCAGGAGGTATTTTCCATAACTGCCGGCGAGCTCATTATCGGACGCTCTAATAAGTGTGACATTGTTCTTAAGGAGGAGTATATTTCAAGGCAGCACGCAAAAATCATAAGAGACCATGATTCCGTCGTCATTGAAAACTTAAACAGCATGGCTGGAATTTGCATTAACGGTGAGAAAATTACGCATCCGCACAGATTAAAAAACGGCGATGAACTCAGGTTTGGCAATAAAATTATGATCTATGAAAATCCTATGGAGGAAGACGGTGGGTCAACCGTTCCAATATTGTAGCTTAAATGTTTAGATTTCTTAAAATATGTAATTTTACCCATCAGTGCTTATTAGCTTTTAACATGTAAAGATTTATCTTGTAAAGACTTGAATCAGTAAAAAACCATCCCTCATCTTTAGTGTTTGAAAAAAGATAATTATTAATGTTCCCATTACCTAAAAGTCTGCGTGTCCCGGACTCATTAGTAGTATTATCAGTAACAGATAAAGTCTGTTTTCCCTTATTATAACTTAGAACAACAGATTGTCCAGGAATCCTGGATGATACGTTATCTGCAGCTTGCATCATTTTTTGCTTTAAATACTCTTCAAGGTCAACATCACATCTTTTTTTAAGTAAATCACTGGAATCTTTAGTATTTGTTATCAGTTTAATTTCATTAAAGTTTATACCGCCTTTACTATCCCTTGCAATCATGATAAAACCAGCGGTAAGATCTTTCAGGAATAAGCATAAGGAGTCTTTTGAATACCGCAAATCGGTAACGTTCAAAATATTCCAAAAACGAGAATTAAATCCAAAATCAAAACTATTATTATCGTTTTTCATGGTCACTTTACTCTCTTGTTTCCTTTCAGGAATCTCAAAGCGGAAAATATCCGGGTTAAACGTAACCTGCCTGTTTTCGACTGCTTCTACAGCCATACTTTCATCTACAGCTATACTTTCATCTCTCTGTGTTTCGTTTAAATTGTGGAATTTATCGTTAGAAGCCTTTGCATAGCACTGTCCTTTAAAGTTTATTACCCTTTTGAAGGACTCATCGAACCTATACAATGAATTCGTACCAGGGAGACTAAGTATGTTGTAAGGGCCTTGGTTAGACTTAAATACGCTTCGCACACCTAAGTCGGTTGCCAGCTTCAGGGTTTGCGTGCCTGCACTATCGGAACAAAAAGCAGCATCCCTGACAACGTCAAAACTGAATTTGTTGTCCTTAATCAGGTTTTTCTTTGAAAAGGCATTGATTCCAGATGGCTGCAGGATTAACGGTGAACTTCTGTCCTCAATAACTTCTATACTCTCCCATTTCATGTCAGGCAGAGAGAGCGTTACGCCTGGATGAGTAAATTTTGAATTGTCACATGGGTGCCTTACCAGTTGGTTTTTTTCAACAATATAGCAAACATTATTAATCCTTGTATCTATAACACCATTTAATGAACTAACCCTGTCCCCTGTGCGTGCATATATTCCTTCTGGCAGAGGGTAATAATCTGTAAGTTTAAGTTTGGAGTCGTAAATGCCAAGCCCAGAGTACGTTAAAATGGCAAGCTTGTCGTTTTCTATGGGAGCAGCATCGTAACTACTATAAAAAGGGAGCCTTCCTTCGTGTAACCATTTAGCAAAACCGTATGATTTGTCATTTATCTGCAGGTAAGGTTTTATCGTTTCACCCTTCCTGACCCACTGTAACATCTTGTCCTTTGTGGATGCAATACCGAGTAGCCTTCATAGAGTTACTCTAAGATAAGGGAGGTTTGTCATAGAAGTGAGTCTATGCGGATCGTTATAGATGTCATTCAAAGCAGTGCAAAGTGTGTCTTCAAGTCTGTCAATGGATTGAAAAGCGGTATTATGAAGATACTTTTC
>JADFXG010000046.1 GCA_015233895.1 Nitrospirota bacterium
AAAGTCGGCTTCTCTTTCATCAGTGACTTGTAGTTTAGTTTTTAATGGCCGAATTGATTTGGCTTTTATCCCCAGTACCTCTGACACTAATACATGGAGCACACCGCGCAGGCTCTCTTTTAATATTTTATCGTATCGCCCTGACATTTTATCTCACAGTAACACAATTGTGGAAAACCATTCACGCTATTTTGTCGGTACTACTGTGTAATCAAAGTGGCGTACTTTTGCTTCTCTGCTTTTTAATGGCAGCACGGATTGAAGATTCAGTCATCAGATGTAACCTTTATGTATGCCGTTTGGTCTCCAGGTCGGGGATATGACGCCGGTGTTGGTTTCCATTAGCGCATAAAGCGCCCAACCTGCAGTGGAGCTTCCATATCTGTCATTTATGCTGTCCACAGCGTTAAGAAGTGCTCGTCTTTTGTTAATTTCCTCAAATAACGAAATCTGCCCCGTGTCCTCTGTCAGTCCTGACAGGCTTACACCGAGCAGGCGTATCGGCTCTTTAAGCCGCTGCTCTTTTATTATCTCCATAGCGGTTGAAAATATGCTGTGAGAGTCATTTGTATATACTCTCAATTTCTTTTGTCTTGTATAGGTTTCAAAACTTTTATATCTTATCGTCACAGTAATGACTGAACCCATGTATTTATGTTTTCTTGCCCGTGCCCCCACCATCTCTGAAAGTTTTAGCAGATATGCCTCTATCTCAATTTTTCGCCAGATGTCTCCTGGTAGGGTCATACTGTGCCCTATGGATTTAACTGTTCCTGTGCCGTGGAGCTCATGTGATGATACTGCTAAGTCATCAATCCCCTGTCCCATAGCCTTAAGCCGCTCACCGATTATGCCAAAGCGGCTTCTTAGCATTGATGATGAGGCGCGCCCAAGCTCCCCGCAGGTGTTTATCCCTATTGCCCTCAATTTCTCAGCCATATGTCTGCCTATTCCCCAAAGTTCCTTTGTGGGAAGGTCTGCAAGCATTGCTTTAGACTCCTCTTTTGTTAACATCTTAAGACCATCCGGTTTTGATAAATCGGACACGAGTTTTGCCATCAGCTTGTTATAACTTATCCCTATAGTTGCATTTATTCCAAAGAGTTTTTTGATTTCGGATTTTATCTCTGCCCCTATCCTCATAGCACCGCCAAACAGATGTTGTGTGTCAGTCACATCAAGAAACGCCTCATCCACCGAGTACACCTCCACATCGGGGGTGTACTTCATGTAGATTCTGGACAGCTCCGAGCACGTGTAAGTGTATTTTCTGTTGTTTCCGACAACAAGGATAATCTCAGGGCAAGCCGCTTTGGCCTCGTAGATATTCATACCGGTCTTAACGCCGCGTGTTCTGGCCTCGTAGGATGCCGTGGTTATTATCGTTCTTTTGTTTGAGCCGATTACCCCTATGGGTTTTCCTAAAAGATGCGGATTGGACTTTTGCTCAATTGACGCAAAATAGGCATCCATATCTATGAGCATTATAATTTTCATGCCACTTGGCATCATGCCTCAACTTTCTCCAGCATCCACACTATTGAAAGGCTGTTAAAACTTAACTCATAGACGGCACATCCATCGGTTACTGAGAAGTGATAAATCCGGGCATCTCCCTCTCTGTCTTGCCAAAAGTACGTTATCTCTTTTATTTCCACTGTTTGGTTTGACCATTTAAACTTTAATGGTTTTAGTTTTGTATCAACGCCAAAGGAGGCAAGTACAGTTATGCGCTCTCCAACATACACCATGAGTTACTAAAACCTCCTCACAACACCGGCCACCTTGCCAATTATCAGCACATCTGCGGCATCTGCAGTGATGGCCTCCATGTTTTTATTTTCCGGCACTAATCTTACACGTGCACCATCTGCGTATATCCTCTTAACCGTTGCTTCATCTCCTATCATTGCTATGCCAATGTCTCCATTTGCCAAAACCCTGTCCTTATCCACAAACACGATGTCGCCCTCAAGTATGCCGGCATCTTTCATGCTGTCCCCTTTTACTCTCAGTGCAAAACCAGCCGCCAGGTTAAAGAGGCTCTTATCTATATCAAGATACTCCTCTATGTCCTCAATGGCAAGAGTGGGGTTTCCAGCCCGTACGGTACCAAGCAGGGGGATTTTCTGCAGGTTTGGCATTCTCATGCCGGAGACCTCCAGCGCTCTTTGTTTAAGTGGTTCCTGCCTTAGATACCCCTTCCTCTTAAGGGCATCCACGTGATGTTTTGCCGATACCGGACTTCTAAACCCAAACCGGCTGCATATCTCCCGTATTGTCGGAGGATACCCTATCGTTGTAATATGCTCCTTTATAAACTCAAGGACTTCATTTTGTTTGTATGTTAGTTCCTTTCCATGCTCTGTCACTTTACCACCTCCTTAAATATAGCGTACAATTGTACTATAATACATTTGTTCGGTATGTGTCAAGAGTTTTTTTGTCTGAATTGCGCGTGTTGCTTTTATTTATGAAGTGTGTTAGCATTTATTTTGGAGGTTGGTCGCTAATACAGGCAGGGAGTTTACTTTATGAGAATACTGGTAGCCGAAGATGACTTTGCAAGCCGCACAATGTTGCAGCGTTTTTTAGAAGATTACGGAGATGTAGATGTTGTAATAAACGGAGCGGAGGCGGTTTCTGCTTTCACACTCGCTTTGGAAAATAATCAACCATATAGTATCGTTTGTCTTGATGTTATGATGCCTGAGATGGACGGCCTTACAGCATTAGGAAAGATGCGGATTAAAGAAAAATCTATGAAAATTACATCTGAAAACGAGGCCAAAATTATTATAACCACAGCTTTGGATTTCCTTCAAAACTACCACACTACCAGCCGCAATCGTCTTGTCAGGTGTAATGATTACATTATAAAACCAATTGATTTAGAAAAAATGGCTGAAATTCTTGAAAAATACGGAGTATCCAAAGAATAGAGACGGCTCTGGCTCTGGTTGCCACTGCAGCCGCACTTCAGAACATCTTACCCGCAGGCTTTGCAAGATAAGTGTTCATCTCTTTTAAAACTTTCTCTAATTCAAATTGTATATTTTCTACGAAAGTTTGTATTTGTTTATCATCGGCCAAGGTATCATTTACTTTTGAGAGAGCTACCTCCATTCTAAAGGTCTCACTTTTAAGCGCTGTGGCGCTAACATTGGCAGACATTCCCTCAATCAAATGAACCTGCTTTTTTAACTCTCCGACACTTCTTTCTTCAAACAGTTTTTTAAGAAAAGCTACCTGTCTGGGAGCATCTTCAACAAACGCCTGCCACATGTCTCTGACGATATTTTCATCATTTTTAACTCTCTTTAGCAGCTTCTCTATATTTAATGACATTGCTGAGGTACGTTGAGCCGGACGGTTTGTAACCACAGGGTTGGCAACGGAGGAAATATCATCCGATGTGGATTCAGATTCAGGCTTTACTTGTAATGACGCCGTATATTTTTCAATCAAAGCATATAGCTCATCAGCATCCAGCGGCTTTGAAATATAATCAGTCATTCCTGCTTCAAGATAGCGCTCCCTGTCTCCTCTTAGTGCATTGGCAGTCATTGCTATGACTGGTACATCTTTATTTATCTCACACTCTTTTGAGCCTCTTATGTGCTTTGTTGCTTCTAAACCATCCATCCCAGGCATCTGCACATCCATAAGGACTATATCAAAGCGGGTTTTAGAGAGTTTTTCTATTGCCTCCTGTCCGTTTCCTGCTACAACAGACATATACCCTTGTCTGTCCAGCAATTTAACTGCAAGTGTTTGATTTACTACGTTATCATCGGTTACCAAAATGTTAAGTGACTTTCTTGACTCCAGCACCATATGGCGAGTCAGTAACGGCGCCTCAGGGTTATCCCAGTTTGCTGTCAGAAGCGAAAGGATTTCCATTAAATCAGATTTATAGATTGGTTTGGTTATAAGCCCTGAAATGCCAAGAGCACGGCACTGTACGTCATCTCCTCTTAAGCCGGCTGCTAATATCATAATTACTTTAACTTGCGACAGCTTTTCCATGGATTTCATATTCTTGGCAAACTCAAAACCGTCCATGTCAGCCAGTTGAAAATCTAAAATAACTATGTCGTATTTAATAGTTGAAAAGGTAAGTTTACCCGATGCCTCGTAGCCGCTTAAAGCCGAATCGGTAAAAAACCCCGCATTTTTCAGCATCTCAACAATTCTCTGGTTTGTGGTAGCGTTACTGTCCACTACCAGTATGTGTTTATTCTTAAATTCAATCTTTTCCTTATGAGCGGTGGTTGTGGAGGGGGTTGATGATTTTAAAAACCCGGCGGTGAAATAGAAGGTGCTACCCTTACCTGTGTCACTTTCTAACCAAATATCGCCTCCAAGCATTGCCACTATCTTTTTCACTATGGCAAGCCCCAGCCCTGTGCCCTGAAACCTCTTGGTTGCAATCTCCTCAAGCATGGTAAAGGTGTCAAAAATTATATCTTGTTTCTCTTTTGGAATTCCTATTCCGGTATCGGAAACTGAAAATTGCAATGTTTGAGGTTTTTCAAAGTCTGAAGGTTCTGTTTCTAAAGCAGTGGAGGGCAGATTCACTTTTAACTCTATTTTACCCTTCTCTGTAAATTTTATTGAGTTCCCGATTAAATTAAGCAGCACTTGTCTAAGCAGCCCCACATCTCCTCTTAAAGCTGTCGGCACATCCGATGATATTTCCACATTAAGCTTTAGCCCTTTATTGGCTGCGATAAGTGCCATCGGTTCTACCGTGGTTTTTATTGCTGTGAGCAAATCAAAATCCACCACCTTGATATCCATCTTACCGGCCTCTATTTTAGATAGATCCAGTACGTCGTTTAAAATATCAAGCAGATGCATTGATGAGTTTTTAACTATGGTAAGGTACTCCCTCTGTTCTGTATCAAGGAGAGTGTCAAGGGCCAGGTTAGTCATTCCAATTATGCCATTCATAGGAGTGCGAAACTCATGGCTCATATTGGCTAAAAATGCGCTTTTTGCTTTGTTTGCCTCTTCTGCCGACTCTTTTGCTTTGCGTAGTTTTTCTGTTTTTGCCATGACCTTTGCTTCAAGGTCTTTATTTAAGTTTATTAAGTTTTTCTCACTCTCTTTTAATGCCTCTTTGCTTTGTGTTTCTCTTATTATTAGCTTCTTACCTTTTTTTAAAATAACAAATGCACCGGCAAGTCCCAAACACAAAAATAAAAAGTGTGATAATACCATAATCAATATATAATGTCTCTCCATCTTGAGATAAGGCGTCATAGGCACAGAGACATCTATACCACCGCGAACGTCCCCAACTTTATAACCTTGATGGCCATGGCATTTCAGGCAGCTTTTCTTTGCTATCATAGGGCGCATCAGACGCAAATAAGGCTCACCGTTAATTGCTGTTACCTCAAATATATCATCTCTCTTACCGGATTCAAATGCCTTAAGCGCTTTAGTTTCCCATTCGTCAGGTTTATTTATAGGGTTTAAGCACCTAAGACTCGTAACATGCTCTTTCACGCCATATAGTACATCATAGTCAGCCATCATCTGTCTGAACATATAAGCAGCATTCATAAGTGTTAATGCTTTGTTTGTATTTGTAACTACGTCTCTGTCTGGAACAAAAGTAAGATGCGGGTTTGGTGGCGTTATGTTGTCTGGGGGGACATAGACACCTCCATGGCTGGCCACCCAATTTCCAAATGCAAGGTCTTTGTTTAAATTTGCAATAGCTTCTTTTTTTGCAATACACATAAGATCTTTATGTCTGTCAAAAATATTCCATACAAGTGATCCCAGGACAATGACTGTCCATAGAACAGAAATTAAAATTATTATTCTGAGAAGATATGCATAATGTAATTTATAAGTGTCGGTATTTTCCATAATCAGCTCCAGATAACCATTAAATCGCTCACCCTCATACACACATAAAACACGGTGCTCTGTTAAGCATTACCAAGACAGTCCTGTCCGCCTCTGTTGCATTGTATCACTTTTCTGGCTCTTTGTCAAAACAAGTATGTAAAGAGCCAAAATTATTTTCAAACGCTAAAACTACAAATCTTCTCTTTTAGAACATCTTACCCACGGGCTTTGAAAGGTAAGTGTTAATCTCCTTCAAAACCTTCTCTAATTCAAATTGTATATTTTCTATAAAAGTTTGCATTTTAGTATCATCATTGAAGGCATCATTCATTTTTGAGAGTGCTACCTCCATTCTAAAGGCTTCACTTTTAAGTGCTGAGGCGCTAACATTGGCAGACATTCCCTTAATCAGATGAATCTGCTTTTTTAGCTCTACTACATTTTTTACATCAAACAGTTTTTTAAGAAAAGCTACCTGTCCTGGAGCATCCTCAACAAACGCCTGCCACATGTCCCTGATGATAGCCTCATCATTTCTAACTCTCTTTAGTAGTTTCTCTATATTTAGTGACATTACAGATATCCGTTGAGCTGGTTGTTGTAAACCCATAGGCTGTGTAGTGGATTCTTGCTCAATTAAAGGTGTTTTGGCCATTGCTTGTCCGTAGGCACTGTGTTTTTCAATTAAAGCATATAACTCATCCGCATCCAACGGTTTTGAAATATAATCAGTCATTCCTGCTTCAAGATAGCGCTCCCTGTCTCCTCTCAGAGCATTGGCAGTCATTGCAATTACAGGCACGTCTTTATTTATCTCACACTCTTTTGCCCCTCTTATACGCTTAGTTGCTTCTAAACCATCCATCTCTGGCATCTGCACATCCATAAGAACTACATCAAAACGGGTTTTAGAGAGTTTTTCTATTGCTTTGCGTCCATTTTCTGCCACAACCGGTGTAACCCCATTTTTTTGCAAAAGTTTAATGGCAAGTGTCTGATTTACGATATTATCTTCAACTAACAAAATCTGAAGTGACTCTCCTGATTTTTTCACCATATAACGGGTTAACAATGGAGCCTCAGAGTTATCCCAATTCTCTATTAACTTAGAGAGTATTCCAATTAAATCAGACTTATAAATAGGTTTGGCTACGTAGCCGGAAATGCCGGATTCCCTGCATTGTGCATCAACTTCTTTTAAATCAGCCGATACAAGCATGATTATTTTAACCTGCGATAGTTTTTCAATAGTTTTCATGTTTTTTGAAAATGCAAATCCGTCCATATCGGAGAGCTGGAAATCTACAATTACAATATCATGTTTCTGTGCTGAAAAGTTAAGGATACCTGAGGCTTCATAACCACCTGTGGCTGTATCAACCTGAAATCCCTCGCTGCGTATCATATCGGCTATTTTTTTGTTTGTTGAGTTATTACTGTCAACTACAAGTATGCGCTTATTTCTGGATTCAATCTTCCCTTCACATGTAGCTGCAAAGTCAGGGTTGGTTGATTTTAAAAACCCTGCGGTGAAATGGAAGGTGCTGCCCTTACCTGACTCACTTTCCACCCAAATCCTGCCTCCAAATATTGCTACAATCTTTTTTACTATGGCAAGCCCCAGCCCTGTACCTTCAAACCTCCTGGATGCAACATCTTCAAGCATGGTAAATGTGTCAAAAATTATATCCTGTTTTTCTTTGGGAATGCCTGTTCCGGTATCGGAGACTAAAAAGTGCAGCATCTGTGGTTCATCAGGAGCTGAAGGTTCCATTTTTAATGGCGTTTGAGCCATAGCCACTTTTAACTCTATTTTACCCTTCTCTGTAAACTTCAGAGAGTTACCGATTAGATTAACCAGCACCTGTCTCAACATGCCTATATCACCTTTTAAAGCTGCAGGCACATCCGGTGATATTTCGACATTAAATTTAAGCCCTTTGTTGGTTGCCGTAATTGCCATAGGTTCTATCGTGGTTTTTATCGCTGTAAACAAATTAAAATCTACCACCTTTATGTCAATCTTACCGGCTTCTATTTTAGATATATCAAGTACGTCGTTTAAAATATCAAGCAGGTGCATTGCTGAGTTTTTAACTATGCTGAGATACTCCCTCTGTTCTGTATCAAGGAGAGTATCCAGCGCAAGGTTAGTCATTCCAATTATACCGTTCATGGGGGTACGAAACTCATGGCTCATATTAGCTAAAAATGTGCTCTTTGCTTTGTTTGCTTTTTCTGCAGTCTCTTTCGCTTTGAGTAACTCCTCGGTTTTTCCTTCAAGCATTTTTTCTAAGATTTTACGTTCAATTATTCCAGTCATTATATTTGCTACTGAGGCCAAACATTGTTCCTCTAAAACATCTCGTTTATGCCCCTTAAGTGTATATAGATTTATAACACCTAACGCCTTCTCACCGGACATCAGAGGGATACAGTAATGTCCGTGGTCTTGCATACCCTCAAATATCATCTCATGCTCTTCATCTAACGAGGATTTAAATATAATCTTACCTGTTTTGGCTGCACGCCCGCACAGACATTTTCCTAATGGCAGATAACCACATAAATTAAATAGTTTTGTGGAAATTCCTTTTTGAGCCTTCATTACAAGAATATCCGGATTGTCTTCTATTAAAAAGATACATCCGGTAGTTTTTTCTGAAAGCCATGAGATATTACTGATTATTTCAAGTATCTTTTGTAATTGTTCCTCTAAGGAAATTGGTTCAAGCGATACCAGCAATACCTGATTTATCACGGATTGTATTAAGCAATTATTTTGACTATTTTCTTCTTGTAACAGCACATCCATACTCAGCTCCGTCTATAGAATTTGTTTTAGTTAATTCCAGCGATTTTAATAAGATGTTTTTGAAGCCCGGTCTTAAGAGGCTCATTTCCATGTACTGGAACAGAAATACGTGTAATAAAACCGTCCTTAGCGTAAATATGATGGCTTCCATTAACACGTCTGAGTTGCCATCCATTTTCTTCAAGAAGACGGCACAGTGCTTTTCCACTTATGGCCTTCAAACAGCTATCTCTAAAACTTTATCTTTACCTGATATGGTAATGTCTTTAATGTCCACAGACAAACAGCCCTCTACTGCTTCGTAAATATTATTTAACAAGTCATCAAATGAATCACCTTGAGTTGCACAGCCTGGAATTGCCGGTACTTCTGCCCAGTAACCTCCCTCCTCTGCCTCATGTACCACTACTTTTAGTTTCATAGTTTCTACCCCTTTTTTGGATTTACATTATTATAAAACCATCTAACGGCATTATAACCTATTGTGATAAAAACGGTAAAATCTTTGGCAAGAGTGATTTATCGTTGTTGACAAAACCGCATATCTGTTCATATACTTAATATTATGGAGACTCTTGAAAGAGACTTAGACTTGACGGAAATAATTGAGGGAGAGGAAATTATGGGGCCAAGTCCGTTTGGAAAACATCAGGATATTGTATTGAATCTCATAAAAATAATACTTTTCCATTTAGAAAAAAATAATGTGGGCAAATTGTGCGTTTCCCCTCTTGATGTAATCTTTGAAGAGGAGATTAACAGGCTGCAGCCAGATTTATTATTCATACGGAAAGAGAATATGGCTATTTTTCAGGATTGGGTAAGAGGTGTGCCGGATATGGTATGTGAGATAGTCTCTTCAGGCACCTACGTAAGAGACACAGCCGTAAAAAGAGCAATATATGAAAAATACAGGGTGCCGGAGTACTGGATAGTCATACCGGAGTTTAACGCTGTTGAGATTCTAATCATAGAAGATGGTAAGTATAAGACATATTCCTTTGCAGAACTTGAGGGCGTGGTTAAATCTAAGGTCATAGACGGACTCGAGGTTAATATCAAAGATGTGTTTGAGTAGCCAGCGGTTGCATATTACACCTTTAATGTAGCAATTACTTTCGGATTACGGGGAACTATCATTTACATTAAGAGATTTCAGCATATCCTCGGCTGTAGCGATTCCTTTCTCATCGGCCAGTCCCTGATATGACAACAGTGCACGCTGGAAATATTTCTGAGCTTCTTGTTTATTCCCTTCTTTAAGGAAAGTTGTCCCCAGTCCCATTAAGTCAGCGGCAACCTTCTGTCCCTCTCCAAGCGCCTTGTCTATTTGCAGAGCGGAAGTGTAGTATTTGACGGCATCGTTAAATTTATTCAGGTTTTCGTACCCCTTAGCCATTATTCTGAATGAGTTTGAGAGCTCATTTTTTTGCTCCGGTGCCTTGTTTAACTCTGCCCCTTTTTTAGCAAGCAGCAGAGCTTCGCTGTACTGCTTTTTATCGAGAGCCAGTCTGGCTTTTAAATTATAGATTTTTCCGGCTGTTGTGCAACTTTTTATACAGTTATTAAGAGCGGTATCTGCCCATTTTGCTGCTGCGGTCTGATTGCCTCCCTCAAAATAAATCAAACCGTTTAGGAACGCTGCCTCAGCTAAGACATCATTAGGGAGCGAAAAAGGGGGAGTATTGTTCTCTAATAGCATCTCCAGAAATCTGTGTGCATCCTCAGGTTTGGCAATCTCTCTGTAAACCCTTGCAATATTTATTATATTGACCCCTATCCCGTATTCGTTTTCATAGGAGTAGTCCACATTAAGCGCGGCCTCATAGAGTTTAAGCGCTCTTTGGTAGTTCCCAGCTTTAAATTCGGAGTCAGCCTCCGTGGCAAGTTTTATAGCTTTAGCCTCAGAATCAGATACAACAGGGGCAGAGCCGCAGCCTGCGACAGTTATAAGCAGTGCTGCCAAAAATAATAATGCACTTAGCCTGATATTCATGTTTATTTAAAACCGCTGCTGTCTGTGTTAGGGAGTTTTTGTGACGGAGGGGTTATATAAGATCTGAAGGGCCACATCTTCTTAACCGAGTCCGTTAGCTCATCAGTGCTCCCTGCTATTGTCTTAGCCTTTTTCACTATGGCCGGGACGTCATCCGATGCAGATAGTGTCATCTTGCTGACATCAGTGGTTATCCTATTTATGTCATCCACGCTCTTATCAATCTTTTTAATTATTGGCGGCAGGGATGCGTCCACCCTTTGTACCAGTTGGGTGGTACTTTGCATCATATCTGCTAATTCTTTGTTCTTAGACTTAACGAGGTCATCGGTATCCTTAAGTAAAACATTAAGATGAGCTCCGGTCTTTATGAGTTCGGAGCTGAACACACGAAAGTTGCCAATTGACTGTTTTAAGTCTCCATTTGGATCGTTGATGTATTTGATTATATTTTTTATATCCAAAAGTACAGGGACTATCTCATCACGAAGCTCAGTTATCATTACTTTAAAATCCTTATCAGCGATAAACTCAAGGGTATCGTACTCTTTGACACTGCCGCTAACCTTAGTTCCAGTTGTTATATCTATCACGGAGTCCCCTATAAAACTATCCTTAGTCAAAGTCACAACAGAATCTTTCTTTATCCATTTAAGATATTTTGTTTTTATGGCCAAGGATACTCTCAGGCGGGCAATGTCGTCTAAGTTGAGTTTTTCCACGTTACCTATGGAAAATCCGCTTAACCTGACCTGCTGTCCCTCGTAAAGCCCTTTGCCGCTGCTTGTGTAGAAATAGAGAATTGTTTTAGCAGTAAAGAAATCCTGCTTATATCCCATGTATATGAGAGCAAGAGCAAGGCCGATTAGTCCGGTAAGAATGAAAATCCCTACTTTTCGTTCTATGTTTTCAAATCTCTGATCAGTTCTCTTTAAGATGTCCATTCCACAAATCCATGCCCTGTCTGCTTAAAAGTCATGCAGTTGGTTATCTCTTTTAACGAATGCTCCCGTGATGATACATAAAGTGAAACTCTCCCCGGTAGCTTAAGGTGGTAATCCATAGTTAAAGTGACCATCCTCTTCACTGTGTCACCGGCTACGTCGGCAAATATAGAATCATACACAATTATCCGGCAATCCATCAACAATGTCCTTAAAAGTGCTGCGACTTGTTTTTCCCCGTCACTAAGAGCAGACGGCAGCATTGAAACATATGCCCGTAAGTCCTCTCTGTCAAGCCCAAGCTCTTCATAAAGCACTACAAGACGATCCTCTATCTCTCTTAGTTTCAACCCTTTATGGTATTTCACCGGCAGCGTTATATTTTCTAAGATGCTGAGGTTACTGATAAAGGCTAATTTTGATGAAGCTATCCCTAAATTTTTTATCATCCTGTTTCTTTCTTTTTCAGACACTGCCGCAATGCCCCTGCTGTCAATATAAACCTTACCGGAGTCAGGTACGCTAAAACCGGTTAAAAGGTGCAAAAAATCAGCCCTGTCATCATTTGTCTTTAAAAGCAACTTAGTCATGGAACCGTCCTTTAGTTCAAACGAAACATTTTTAAATCCCCTGTAATAAACATTTTCAAACTTAATCATAGTTGTGAGAAACTGAGGGTTATCAATCCCTCCAAAAAAAACAGTACAAACACGCTCTGCATAACGGTTGCCACGGTAGCCCGGGGAATTTCCCTTATTGAGGATTCAACCATCATGCCCTGATAACACGATATAGTTGAAATGGCAGTGCCGAAGAAAAAGCTCTTTATAAAGGATATAACTATGGCCTTAAAACTTAAAACAGAAAAAATACTCTTAAAGTATTTAAAAAAAGACACATCAAGCAGATAAGAAAACGTTAAAATGCCGCTGCCGATGGAAACAACCTGTAGATAGAAAGTAAGCATGACAACTGAAATGGTGATCCCGACAATTCTTGGTAGTATCAGATATTCAAGAGGCTCGATTCCCATAATTTGGATACTTTCAATTTCTTTATTAATTGACATCGAACCAAGCTCTGAGGCCACAGCAGCAGAGCTGCGAATTATTACCAGAAACGCTGCAAGAAGGGGGCCTATCCCGTTTACAACAGTGCTAATCAAAAGTTTACCGGTAAGCACCGCATCTGAACCCACTGTGCTTTTGACCTGCCAAACAATTAACACGCCGATAAATGCCCCAATGAGGGCAATCTTACTGAAGGCCTCAATTCCGGTAAAGTATATCTGTCTGTAGAGCAGACTTCTGACCGGCCCGATGCGCAATGCGGGCAGGCGGATTATAGTTACAAGGAAAAAAGTAAAAAAATGTATCAGATATGCAAATGAACTAGTTACTGATTTTCCAATACTTAGTGCTGTCTCTGAAAATAGTTTCATCTAAAACACACTCACGCAAGTCCGCCTATTCTATAGACAATAACTTTCTCCGTTTTACCTTTAAGCGATGCCTCACCGACTTGTTTAGCGTAGAATTTGTCTTTGGTATATTTGTATGTGGACTGGCCTATTAAAATTCTGCAAGGTCTGCCTGCAAACTCTTCATCCTCGAGATCCTTATCAAAACTCTCAAGCCTTGAGGCAGTGTTAACCGTGTCCCCTATTACAGTATATTCAAGGCGTTCGGAGCTTCCAAGACATCCGGCAATCAGAGGGCCTGTAAAAATCCCCACTCTCATACTGGTCTTGGGCAGCCCCTGCTTTGCCCATTTCTCATTTAGCTTTATAAGCTCCTGTTCCATACCAAGAGCGCTCAGGACGGCGTTTATAGCATCCTCTGAGATTTCCTCATCCGTGGTTCTCTCTACCGGCACACCAAATATTGCCATGACGGCATCCCCTATGTATTTATTAACGACCCCTCCATTTTTTAAAACCATACCAGCCATCGCATCCATATACTCGTTGAGCCAGTTCATAAGTCCTGCGGCGTCAAATTTTTCAGAGACAGAAGTAAATCCCTTTAAGTCAGTAAAAAGCACGGTAGCAGTCAACTTTTTGGGGCATGGCCTGCCATCTTTTATAAACTCATCCCGATTTTCCCAAAGCGATTGAGCCACTGTTTTAGATACGTGTTTACCAAAGAGATTCATAAGCATGTGTCTTTCAGCCTTTTCCTTTTTAGACATATAAGCGGTGATTGCTGCTCCGGAAAAGATAAATGATAAAATGGGCACACCTCCCGGAATCCACCAACCGGATATAAAACCAAAAAACGTTATGGCCACAATAGCAGATAAACTGCAAAGAGCCGCAACGACTAACCTTGAAAACGTCCTGAAAAAAAATCCGAGAGTGCCCCCTATCATCCCCCAAAAAATAATCCACACTATGACTGTGGTTTCAGATGGAAATTTTACAGGACTGTTGTCACCTTCAGCAAATCTGATAAGCTCGCTTACTGCATTAGCATGAAGGAGCATCCCCGGCGTGCCCTTTCCCATATTACTGCCGCCAAGAGGCGTGTAAAAAAAATCTTTCATACTGCCTGCAGTAACACCTACGATTACAATCTTTTCCTTCAGAGCCTGCGGAGGAATACTGTCGGAGAGAACATCTGCCAGAGTGAACGTTTTAAAAGGTCCTCCTTTAAAATCAATTAGAAACTGATATCCTCGCATATCCGCCACCGTATATCCGCCGTCACCTTGCTTAAGGGGTACAAAAACAGTCTTACCAAGTTTCATAAACCCTGTTGCTGCGTCTGAGGTGAGCACAATTGCCTTATTTTTAAGGTAAAATGCTGCCAGCCGCATGGCAAATGATGTAAAAAATGTCTTGCCGTCATCGAGAAATATTAGTCCTCGCCGGACGATACTGTCAGTGTCCACAGGCATATCATTAAATCCAGCCCGTTCAGGGTCTTTCAGCACATAGGGGGCTGCAATGGGGAGAGTTCCGGCATCTCCGAGTTTTTTAATGGCAATAATATTGCTATGCTCATGAAACACCTGTAGCAGCTCTTTGCCACCAGGCGGTACCGGTATGTCTCTGAATATGTCAAGCCCTACAACACATGGCTCCTGTTTAAAGATATGTTCGAACATGTAAGCCATAGTCTCATCGTCCATGGGCCACATCTGGAGTTTTTGTATGTCAGCCTCAGTAGCTTCTATTAATACGATCCTGTTATCAGGTTTTGTGTCTGAGCTACTGTGTCTCAGGTACCGGTCATAGATTAAAAGCTCTATCCTGTCAGTAAATCCTCTCTCTCTTGCTAAAATAACAAGAAACGAGACAATCGCTATTAAGACAAAACTTACAAAATGCTTTGATTTTATAAATTTTATAAAGTGCCGCATAACCTAAAGAGTTGTCCTCATAACGGCTCTCATCTGCCTGATTTCCAAAATAAACCTCTCTTTACACTTTTATAAACGCAAAAAAAAGTTCTACTTTTTAAAGTTTAAATACTTGAAGTTAAACGATTTTATCATTTAAATTGATAAAAAGACAAGATGTGTTATTAAATTATAAAATTATTTTATAAACCTCTTTACAATGTTATTTTATTTATGCTATTCTGCCGCAACCTTACAGGACTTGTGATATTTATCACAAGAAGGTTGAAGAATTTAATTCTATATGCTTTGATGCTATATGTGCGTACACAGGACTTATTGGCGTAAATTAAGACGAGAAAAAAGGGGGTGAGATAGTAAGTAAAAGATGTACTGTTGCAGGTTGTTTAATTAGTTATACAACTCTGTTTTTAAGGGTGGGTGAGACTTATTAACAATTAAAATGCCAGGAGGTCAAAGATGTCTATAAGGGTGTTGATAATCATTTCTTTTTCAATCTTATCAGTGGTGTTATTTACTGGATATCCAGCCGTTGTCTGTGGTGAAACAGAGACGGTAACCGGCATGGAGTTTGTGTCTGTAAAAGGCGGGTGTTTTCAGATGGGAGATACGACTGGGGAGGGAGATCCCAATGAAAGGCCTGCCCATGAGGTGTGCGTAAGTGATTTTTCGATGGGTAAGTATGAAGTGACCAACGAACAGTTTAGAAAATTCCGTTCAAGCCATGACAGCGGCAAATTCGAAAGACTAACTCTAAACGAAGACAAGCAGCCGGTAGTAAATGTTTCATGGGATGATGCAACAGCGTATGCAAAGTGGCTTTCATCGAAATCCGGCCACACATTCAGACTGCCGACAGAGGCCGAGTGGGAATATGCAGCACGCGGTGGTACAGCGTCAAGCCGTTACTGGGGAAATGATAACGCTGAGGCCTGTAAGTATGCAAACGTGGCAGATGCCACCGCTAAGAAAAGCTTTCCTAAATGGACATCTTTTAACTGCAGCGATGGATATTTAGTTTCAGCACCGGTAGGGAGTTTTAAACCAAACGCATATGGGCTTTATGACATGCTGGGTAATGCATGGGAATGGGTTGAGGATGTTTATAATGCAGAGGCATACAGCAAGCTACCCAAAAGTAATCCTATATATGAAGGCGTAGGTGAGTATCGTGTTGAGCGTGGCGGCGGTTGGAGCAACGGGCCGCTAGGCATCAGAAGCTCACATAGAGTAGGGCTTACTCCATCTTTTGGCCATCGTT
>JADFXG010000047.1 GCA_015233895.1 Nitrospirota bacterium
GCCCACGCCGTCATTGCGAACCCCCGCAGGGGGTGTGGCAATCTCATCCTTTTTCTATAACATTTTGTTATATTTTTGAACTCAACTTTGGTGTTATAATATTTTTGCAACGGTCTCAACTCGGTATCAGACCTTTTCGATTGAGCATCCTTATGTGTGCCACAGTTTCCACTTAGCGGCGCCCTCTTTCCAGAGTTTGTTTAAGTAATCCATGTCCCTCAGTGTATCCATACAGGCCCAGAACCCCCTGTGTTTATAGACCATCAGCTGTCCGGTTTTTGCCAGTTCCTCAAACACTCCGTACTCTAAATCGCAATCGTCACTGTCTGTAAGATAGTCAAAAATCTCGCGGTTAAGTACAAAAAACCCCCCGCTTATCCATCCCTTTGATGTCGGAGTTTCCGGTTTTTCGGTAAACATGCCAACAGTATTACCATGTACCTTTAGCTCTCCAAAGCGAGCAAACGGACTCACCCCCGTTACTGTGGCAAGTTTCCCGTGGCTCTTATGGAAAGCCAGCAGAGCCTTTATATCAATATCAGCAACCCCGTCGCCGTAGGTCAGCATAAAAGTCTCTCCGCTTATGTAGCGCTGGACTCGTTTAAGCCTTGCCCCTTTCATCGCCTGATCACCTGTGTCCACTAAAGTCACCTGCCAGCCGACCTCATCGTGGCACTTATGGACTTTAAGCGCATTTGGATGCCCCAGCGTTATAGTTACCGAGCTGCTCATAAGCTCATAGTTATAGAAGTAGTCTTTAATCATCTCCCCCTTATAGCCCAGAGGGAGCACAAAATCATTGAACCCGTAATGGGCATATATTTTCATAATATGCCAGAGAATCGGTCTGCGCCCGATAACCACCATAGGCTTAGGACGAAACTCCGTCTCCTCTTTGAGCCTCGTACCCAGCCCACCACATAAAATCACTACCTGCATACGATTAAGCAAAAATATCTTTGATATTGACCACAAGGCCTTCTATTATTTTAGATGTAACGACGCCTTCAAGTTCTGCAAAAGAGTGTTTTATGTACCTGTTGTTTTCTATTATAAAAATCTCCACTGTCATAAGCTCAGGAATTACAATCCAGTACTCCGGCACTTTGTATCGTTCATAGACAGCCTTCTTTATTTCGGTATCTTTTTCATACGTTCCGGGAGACACTATCTCACAGACCATATCAGGCACTCCTCTTACCCAGTCCTGAAAGATTGCCATGTTTTCGTTTCGTATAAATAATATATCGGGTTGAAGCCTGTTTTCACCCTCTTCAAATATAACGTCAAGTGGAGCAAGGTACACAGCTCCCAATTTTTTTTCTATAACGAATCTGTCTAATTGTCTAAAAATATTGCCTACAATGTGCTGATGTTTTCCAAACGGGCTGGGTCCCATGATTTCCTCCCCATTGATGATTTCCGTCAAATCCAGATCTCTTTCGATAGTTTGCATAACCGCCATGGGGTATTTTAACACAGGAAATTGTGGTTTGTCAGTTCCTTGTGTATAGGCACCGGCAAACTGCTCTCAATGTTTTAACTGTGTTTCAAAAGCCCTTTTACTTTAGAGACATACGGTTTGAGGTGTGTTTTTTCAAGAAACTGTGAAGCACTGTATCTCATATACTTTTTGATTCCCTTCAAGGCACTGAGGTAATTTTTATGCCTTAAATCAAAATCTATCTCTGAGTAATTATTGGCCTTTGTCAGCACAGAGAGAATCTCTTCAACACTTTTGAAAGATGTGAGATTTCTGTAGCCGTCGCCGTCATAAAGTTCCTCAAAGAAAGCCGCTTTGTCTTTGATAATGCCTTTTTCCACGCAGCCATTAAACAGCCTTGTGCCAGGGAGCGGAATAACCAGAGCAAACACCGTTTTGTATCCCAGCGCATTACCCTTTTTTATCGTGTTATAAAGTGTTTGCATGTTATCCGAGGGAAATCCGTAGAGACAACGGACATGCTCCTGCTCAATGCCGGCATCCATGATAAGCTTAAGTGTCTCAATAACTTTATCTGAGGCCACACCACGCGTCATCTCCTTAAGAGCATTATCATCAAGCGATTCAACCCCTATGGAGACGTCATAGAAGTTAGCGTTTTTCATTGCAGCAAGCATCTCAGGATCAAAATATCCAACCCTGTTTCTGTTTCCCGTTGTGAAATAGTATTTATTTCCTCTTTCCCCGATTTTTTTACAAAACTCCATCACCCAGTCTTTGTTTATATTGAAGTTTTCATCAAGAAACTGGAAATGGTTTAATCCGTAGGTATTTTCCAGATGTTCCAGATGTTTTATTACGTAATCAACCGAATGTTTAACCGGTTTTTTATCCATCGTGCTAAAGCAAAACACACAGTTAAACGGGCAGCCCCGACCGGCAAACAGAGGCATTGCGTAAGGGTTTATGTGCGCTATTTCCTCCCTCTTGCGGCCGTGCTTATTAAGATGTTTGGTTAAAAGCCCATCGCAGAAGTCCTGAAACTGAAAGTATCTCTCTAAATCAATTAAATCATATGCAGGAAACGGTATCCAGTCTATCCCGTCTGTAGTCCTGCTGCGCCTGCCTAATGAAGATATTTTCCCGCCTGTGATTTGTATCTCGCCGCCTTTTCTTAGCGCTAATCCTTTTATATCGTCAAGGTCTTTGTTTTCGTATATCCTCTGAAACAAGTCAACGACAATCTCCTCGGCCTCCCCCACACATCCTATATCTATTTTTGTGTTTTGCATTACAACTACAGGGTCGCTTGAGATCAAAAGCCCGCCCCCTACAAGAGGAATCAACGGGTATCTGTTTTTAAAATCCTCAGAGAATTCCTTTGCACACTTAAAACAACTTGTCATACCGCTTATGCCCACAATGTCTGGTTTCCACGTATCTACAATTGTGTATATGTCCTCAAAATTCACGTCTTTACCGTGAAACTCCATATTCATATCAAAAATCTTTACCTCTGCTCCGCTTTGGCAGAGCACCGCCGATATGTACAGAAGCCCATACGGAGGGTTTAACATAAACCGGTCGCTCTTTTTATTTTTCATCTGGACAAACAGTAGTCTCATTTTTTCGTTAACCCCACACACAGTAAGTTTTTGTTAGTTTAACAATACTGAAAAATTAAAGCAAACATATTAAGACAAAGTTCATCTGCTATAAGACACCGGTAAAAACACTTAATTTCAAATGATTTTATATTGACATTAAATCACAGTGTGTCTTATGATATTTTCAGATGAAAGCCCTGAAAAATGCAATTAAACAACGTATCGGCGCATTTCTGACAGACAGTACAAAGGAATCACTGTTTAATCTGAAGAGGCAAATACCGTTTACTGATACCCATGTGCATGACAACTGGGTGAAAAACACGTATTCCAGGTTTGCCGAGCAGGAAAGGCAACGTATTTTTTTAAGCATAGCGCGGTTTTGCCACGTAAACCGTCCAATGAACGGTTACTACTTTGAATTTGGCTGCCATGAGGCAAAAACATTTCGGATAGCTTATGATACGTTTAAGTATCTGTTTGACTGGACATATGTTGCTTTTGATTCCTTTGAAGGGCTGCCTGAAATAAACGAGATAGATAAACAAGAGATCTGGAAAAAGGGTAAATTAAAGACTACTGAGAGTGAATTTATCAAAAAGATTACAGCTAATGGACTTCCCCAAAACAAGCTGATTACTGTGAAAGGGTTCTATGATGACTCGTTGACAAAGGAGCTGCAACAAAAGCTGCTGCCGCACAAAGCCGCCGTAATTTACATAGACTGTGATCTATACACATCAACTGTGCCTGTGCTGAAGTTTATTAAACCTTTTTTGCAGAAAGGTACGGTCATAGTGTTCGATGACTGGAACAGTTTCTGGGCTGACCCAAAGAAAGGAGAACGGCTGGCATTTGCCGAGTTCAGACAGGAAAATCCACTTCTGATGTTTGAGGAATTTGTCAGAACTACCATGTCACAGAGTTTTATCTATACCGGAGAGGAGATTAACCCTCCATCGCCCTCACAATAAACCCTCCGGCACTTTCTGTGGAAAATGATTTCTCATACGTATCCCTTGCATTTTTCTGAAGCTTTGACATCAGCACCGGGTCGTTGTAAAGGGCAGCGCACTGTTTTGCCAGTTCCATGCCATCTCCGCCTAAAAGACAATTGTACCCGTGTTCAAGTTCAGGAATCCCGGCTTTGTTAGCCTTATGCGAAACCACGGCACACCCCAGTGAAAACGCATTAATAATCCGCACCCGTATTCCCAGCACCACAGGGGTCGGCACTATTACCACCTGAGAACTTAAAAACTCCTCCTCTGCGCTGTCAACATAGCCTCTTACCAGCACATGCGGGTCGCTTCTTAGCGATTGCTTCAACCTTTCAGGGACTGAGTCAAAAAACCCTCCAACGATGTGCACCTCATAGGAGCCTTCAGGAAGCAGAGTGCTTAGTGCCGGCAGCACCTCCTTTGCCAGTAAATCCACACCCATAAGCGTGGCTATCCCTTTAAGGTGGCCTATGTGCAGAATTTTAAATTTTTCCGGTTTTGCCACGGCTTTATGATACGGCAGCGGGTCCATAACCGGAGTCCTGAAGTACTCGCATCTTTTAACCCCCACCCCTCTGAACATGTCAGCCTCCTGGGCAGCAAATGCCCCTGAGACGTCACAGTCCATAAGCAGCCGCTTCATCGCCTCCACCGTAAACTTAAGTTTAAACCTCGTAAGCCGGTCAATTACCAGCTCTTTCAATCCTTTTTTGGCCCCATAGAGCTTTTCAAAATTCATACGCAACAACACCGGCATATGCACAGGGTCGCCAACTACTCCAACCTTTCTGAATTTGCGCAGCCCATACGCTGACGCTATCGGGCCCCAATGATACATGAAAACCCCATCCGGACTCTTACCCTCTAAATACTCCCTCACCAGAGCCCGCTTAGCGTATCCGCCGCTAAAGAGAGTTTCAATGATTGGAACATGCATCCGCAGTTTATCAAAAAGGCCAGCTGGCTTTTTGAGCGTGGGCTCATCAGGTAAAACCGTTACATCTATGCCTTTGGCGGTTAATTGGGCAATGTGCTCATTTTCTGGCCGGTTACCGGTATACCCAGTGTTTCCCAGGGCAAGGACAGAGACCGAATTGCCGGCTGCAAGAAGTGAAAGAGCGGCTGCATAGGCAGTAATCCCCCCTCCTCCATGGTAACAGTGAGGCACGGCATCACTTATTATTACATAGTGCTTTGTCATTGCATTTATCTGCGGCATATTCAGTTTCTTTCTCCTATTGAAGCACGTTTTGAATAAACTCTAACACTTCGTATTTTTCAACGGGTTTTTTATTGCCGATAATGGCTACTGCGAGAGCTCCCACGGCATTGCTGATAAAAGAGACAAGAGGCACCGGCATCTCTGCCGCAAAGCACGGTGCAGCATACGAAAAGAACGCATCCCCAGCCCCTATGACGTCTATCACTTTTGTAGCAAATGCCGGAGTCCTGTTGATACTCCCACTGCGGCTTATACACAATGAGCCGGCACTGCCTGTTGTGATAATTAAGCGCTCCGTATCAACCATTTGCATAAGGGACACGGCTACGTCTTCAAAATCCTCGTACTTTAGCTGGGTTGCAAGGCGCGCCTCATACCCGTCCAGACAAATAAAACTGGTGCGCCCGTATTTCGTTATCAGGTTAAGGCCGGCATTTGCCCCGTTTGTCTGTGTGTTTACGGCAAGTGAGTTGGCATGGGCACCGATAAAACCGATTAATCTTTTGGTTATCAGCCCGTGCCCAAAATCCGATACCAGTACAAGGTCGTAGTGTTTGATTATATTGTTTAAGAACTCTGTCATCTGATTTTCCAGGTGTTCGCTTATAGAGGTATCGTTTATGTAATTAACCTCAAATATTTTTGTATTGCGGCTGTTTATGTATCTTCTTTTTATGATTGTGGGGGCATCGTCTCTGTAAAAGAAAGTGCTCTTTATGTTGGGTCTGAGAGAGTTCTTTACGAAATCCTCGCGGGTATCCTCAAGCCCCAGAACACTGACAAGATGCACGTTGTCACATAAACCTGAGACGTGGTTGGCAATGGCAAAGGCACCGCCTGCAAACACCTCGGTACTGAGAAACCTGTTTACGATTACATCGGACTTCGGCGACTTGCCCATAGTTTCACAGTGGCAGTACTCATCCACTATGCCATCCCCAATGATGAGCACCTTGTAGCCTTTAAGGGAATCCAGCCGCTCCTTTATATAATCGAATGGATAGATTTTAGAAAACTCCCGCAAGTAAGTCTTTATGTGCTCAGGATAGACGTCAAGAAAGTTATTGATTATCTTAGAGGAGGTAATTGAAAACCCGGAGGTCTCCATGATTTTACTCAGGCCAAAGTACAGTTCTTTCTCCTCGGCATAAATTTTATTGCGGATTTGGTTATCATTAGCCTTATGCTCCCGGCCCTTGGCAAAGATATCAGGTTTTAGCCTTTTTACGCAGTTAAAGGGCACTGAGTCATCCACAATGCAGACGTAGTCAACCATGGAGAGAGAGGCTACGTTTTCTGCGCGCTGAGTGTCGCTAAAAATCGGTCTGCCAGGGCCCTTTCTGACATCAGCGTCCTGTATCACAGTTACAATGAGGACGTCGCCCATGCCTTTTGCGTCTTTCAGATGGCGTACCGAGCCGGGATGAATTAAGTCAAACACCCCATGAGATTGAACGACTTTTTTGCCCGATTTTTTTAAAGCGTCAACTTTTGTGGCAAGGTCGTCAAGGAATAGTATCTTATCTGTGTCTATGTCTGCGATTCCTCTCTGTACTGTTTTATCTCCTCATTGACAATATCCATAACCTGTGCTTCAGGTAAATGTGCATAAGGATTGTCAGAGAGCTTCGCATAACTTCCCTTAAGCTCCTCAACCACTTGTATTCTTAAAGTAATATCTGTTTCGACAGCTTCAGAAGCAATCCCTCCTGTATCCCTTTGCACTGATTTCAACAGTCCATCCTCCCGTTCCTATTTGCCCATCTGATCTATTTTATAACTTTAGCGTGTTTTAAGGCAAGGAAAGGATTTCTATCCGCAGATGAACGCAGATAAGAAAAACTGATTTAACCGGTAAAACCTTATTGTTTTACATCTGATTGTTCAACAGGTTTCACATTGCTGTCTGAGTCGTCAGACAGGGCTTTTTTAAATCCGCGAATCCCTTTCCCTAAACCCTCGCCTATTTGCGGGAGTTTACCCGGACCAAACAATAGTAACAAAATCGTTACGATAATGAATAAATGCGTCGGTTGAAATAATCCTTCAAACATTTTCCCTCCTTCTTTACCTCTTCATTTCGTTTCTTTAATATCCAGTATACAAACTACATTATATATCTTTAACAAATGATTTGACAAACCTTCAGACACAGGGCAAACGGATTTCAATGGAAAATAGTAAACAGCATATGAGCGATTAATACCCCAAACGGTTGGTCATTCTTAAAGTAAGGAACTCTTGATGAGAAGGAGATTGAATTTTAATGTTTTGTTGGTTTGGCGAGATTGCCTCGCTATGCTCGCAATGACAAACCTGGCTGTTTTTTATCTGTCATTGCGAGGAGCGATAGCGACGTGGCAATCTCGCCTAACAAAACCAGCGTTAACAACAATATTTTTTCTAATGCGTTTACCCTTAGCTCTATTGTTTACAATTCAAATTAAGCAGTCCATCTACTGCTAACTGTAATATATTATAATAACATATCAAATGCCAATAAAATTATTTTCCTTCAAAATCACAATAAAAACGTTCCTTTTCACTTTGATATAATAGCAATGAAACTATTGTTTTAATTTTGATATAATCTACAATATAATAGACATTATACCTTTTTACTGAGAGGAGACGGAAAAGATGCCTAAAACCATTGGCTATGTCCGGGTGTCCACGGATGAACAGGACTACAGGAACCAAAAGTATGAGATCTTAAATTATTGTGATAAAGAACACACTACGGTGGATACGTGGATAGAGCTTGAGGTATCAACGCGGAGGTCTTTAAAGGAGCGCGCAATAGAGGAGCTTTTGTCCTCTTTACGGGCAGGTGACAGACTGATAGTGACGGAGCTTTCGCGCTTAGGGCGCAGCACCAGCGAGGTTATTCAACTGGTAAAGAAATTGGCCGCTCTTAAGGTAGAGTTCATTTCCGTAAAACAGGGGCTTAAAATCAACTCGTCAAATGATAACGATATGGCCTCTAAGATAATGGTTACGATTTTTTCGTTGTTAGCCGAACTTGAACGGGATTTATTGTCTCAGCGCACAAAGACGGCGCTACAGCGGGCTAAGGCAGACGGCAAAAAACTTGGCCGCCCCAGGGGGCCGGGCAAGTCACGGTTAGACGGCAAAGAGGGAGAAATCAGAGGACTTTTGAATAAGCGGGTAACAAAGGCTAACATCGCTAAGATTCTGGATGTTTCGTGGGGCACTGTTGATAATTTCATAAAGCGGAGAATGGTATAATCTGTCACTTTGAAAAATTTTCATACTTGCCATACTTGAATGCCTCGGTGGGGTAAAAAATCCTGTTAAAATAAATAATACTATTTATGAAGATTTTTATTATTTAAAAAGACGAAGTGTCAGTTTCGGAGGATTGTTCTTTACCTTTTTTCTTACCTATTCCATATCCACCAAACCCTCCTGCCGATATATAAACAATGGATTTTATTATTTCGCTTGCTATTGTCTCTTTATTGAGATAAAGAGACGTAATCACAATGATGGCTATTACAAGAGCTAAGAAACCAATCAAATAGTATAGACTGTGCTGTCTACGCTTGTTATGATCTCTCTGCATTTTACGATCTTCTAATTGGGCGTCTAAAGCTTTTTTACTAAATTCAAAATTATGGTTGTCTTGTTGTTTTTGGAAATCCAGTTCTTTAGCGCGCAATTCCAGTTCTTTAGTTTGATTTTCAACAAGTTGTCCTATGGTTTCAGGGGGAAGAGGAGTCGGGATTCTTGGAGTATTTTGAGTTGGCAAGTTGGACTTTGCCATTATAGTTTAATAGTATAACGAGGAGTTTTCCATTTTATGCGGATTGCGGCAAATAACGAATCATCAATGTCACAACTTCCGAGTTTTTTCACTATCGGACTAATCTTAATAATATTACGACGCTCCTCTGCAGTAAGATTTAGATATTTTTCCGGAGAAATTATCTCTTCATTTAACGGTCCCATCTCAATAACTCCCGAAGATAGTGCAAAAGTTGTTTTTTTCATATTTAATTTTACCTATTTAATATAATAACTGTCAATACTATACATACAATTTACCAGCTATCTAACCACGCTACCCGAAAAATAATACCTGGCAGTGTTTGAGCTGTCACTTTATACCGGTTTTATGTTATGATGATGTGGCGGTAGTGTTATGCTGATGAGATGTGGGAGGTGTTTAGAGAGACTATGCTGCCGATAGTGTTGGAACACATAAAAGGATCTGATTTACCGGCTGAGTGGATTGAGAAATTTAAGCTTCCTGTCGAACGGAGTTTTACGGTAAAAATAGAACCGGACACCATAGATGGCTTACCGCCTGCGCCTACTCTTGAGGAAAGAAAGAAGTATTTGAATATTTTAGAAAATCTTAAAGCTGATGGTGTGGAGGACTCCGAGGAATGGATACGGATAATTAAGGCGGGTAAGACAAAATCCAAGCAAAGACCTGATATCATTTAATGCCTTACCTTTTAGACACGAACCACTGTATCTACCTGATGAATGGTACAGAAAAAACTTTTCAAGAGCGCTCAAAAGAGGAGAAGAGTGTTGTCGTATAAATTAACTCTTGTCACAAATGATTCGGATTTTGATGTTTTACCGGAGTCTTTTCACCGGATGAATTGGGCAGGAAAGTAAAACCGGAAAGGAGAATATATCAATATGGTACAGGACAATGTAGTGTGGCATCATGTGTTAGTGAGCCGCCAGATGAAAGAGGAGCAAAACGGGCACAGAAGCGCAGTGCTATGGTTTACCGGACTGCCGTGTTCCGGGAAATCCACCATAGCACTGTCAGTTGAAAAACGGCTGTATGAGGTTGGGGCAAAGACAACGGTCTTAGACGGCGATAACGTCCGGCACGGGTTGTGTTCAAATTTGGGCTTTTCAATGTCCGACCGCAAAGAGAATATCCGGAGAATCGGGGAGGTTGCTAAGCTCTTTATCGAGGCTGGTGTAATAGCTATGACAGCGTTTATATCTCCGCTCAGGGAGTATCGTGATGATGTCCGGGCGCTTGTAGGTAATGGGGATTTCATAGAAATATACTGTGACTGTTCTGTTGATGTGTGTGAACAGAGGGATGTTAAGGGCCACTATAAAAAGGCTAAGGCTGGTGAGATTAAGGAATTTACCGGCATTTCATCGCCCTATGAGGCGCCAGAGCGCCCCGAGATAGTTCTTAAAACCGATGCGCTGACAGTTGAGCAGTGCTCAGAGAACGTGGTGGCGTATCTGAAAGAGCGGGGAGTTATCGGCAGCCGGTAAGCACTGTGGTATATTATTGATTTACCTTTTTGAAGGCCTCCAGCGCCTCAATCACACGCTCCACATTTTCAGGCGATTGGTCGGGGCCGCAGGGCAGCACCAGTTCCTGTTCGCTAAACAGTTGTGAGTTGGGATAGTTGCCGCTGTCGTTAAAATACGCTGCGGTGTTTAAATTAGGATGAGTCGGGCGTGCCTGTATGCCCCTTTCAGCTAAAAATTGTATCAGCTTATCCCTCTGCGGACATAACGCCTCAATGTATATCGGAAGCTCTCCGGCTTCAACATCTACAGGGATCAGTTTAAGAAACGGAATGTTTACCAGTGCGGCTTCATATCTTTGGTATATTGCCTTTACCCGCTCTATGCGCACGGACATTGCCTCTGTGCCGATAAGCCCCATTGAGGCCAAAATATCATTAAACTTGAAATTAAAACCCATCGCCGTGTAGTTTACATTTATCACATCAGACACTCCGTGGGTGCGAATCATCCGGAGTTTATTATAAGTACGCTCGTCTTTGGTTACGACAAAGCCGCCCTGCCCTGTTGAAAGAATCTTTCCCATAGCCATCGAAAAACATCCGGCAAAGGACTGGCTGCCAAGGTATCCGTGACTGTTTTTGGAACAAAACCCCTGAGCTGCATCCTCGATAACTGTTAGCCCGCGGCTTTGAGCCAATTGGGTAAGCTCCGGCATATGCACCGCCCGCCCGTTCATGTGCACGGGGATGACAGCTTTTGTATCGGGCTGAATCTTATCTGAGACGGCAGAGACATCCATAACAGGCCGTCCGGGCTCAACATCAACAAACGTTACCTTTGCCCCAAGCAGCATCACAGCATGCGCTGTCGCTATCCACGTCCGGTTTGGGACAAGCACCCTGTCGCCGGGTTTTATGCCGGCAGCAATGAGCGCCATCAGAATTGCCATACTGCCGCTGGTTGTGGCTGTCACATACGGCACATCAATGAGAGCTGCCACCTGCCGTTCAAACTCCGCCGTTACCGGCCCCTGGCTTATATGTTCATTTTTAATAGTCTCCGATATTTTAGCAATCTCTTTGTCTCCAAAATTAATCCGCCACCATGGGATCATTGCGGGGCCTCCTACAATTAAAAAAATTTGCTCCATCATACTGTAACAATTTGGGATTCTTTGTCAAACATCTGAGCACGAAAACTTTGACAAATAGTGTATAACCATTTTTCTAAATATCTATAGACACATTAATCATTATCATCCATCTGCATTAATACCAAGTAGAGACCGTTGCAAAAATCATTTTTCAGCCAAAACTTTACAAAAAACACAATTGTAAATATACCAAAATTCAAAAAGATATTCATATTGATTATTTAAAAGGATGAGATTGCCACGCCCCCTGCGGGGGCTCGCAATGACGATAAATAATAGTTTTTACTGTGTTTTTTATTCGTCATTGCGAGGAGCGATAGCGACGTGGCAATCTCAGCCTTTAAAAATAATTAACGTAATTATGCATATCGCTATAAGAGTTTTTTTATTGTGAAAATTCAAAATATCGAATTTTGCAACGGTCTCAAGTAGCATTCTCATTGCCGCCAGGGGGCTCCCCTTTAGGGGACGCTTCTGACTGCAACTTGGTAGAATCTGTGGATAAGAGTTATAATATAAGGGATAATTATAAGGAGGGGCTATGTCATATAAAGTCAGCGTTTTGATAGAGAAAGATGATAGCGGCTATTATGCTTACTGTCCTGCATTAGATGGATGTCAGAGTCAGGGCGATTCATTTGAAGAGGTGTTGTCAAATATAAAAGAAGCTATCGAGCTTTATATTGAGACATTATCAGAAGAGGAGCGGGTGGAGTATCTAAGCAAGGAAATCCTGGCAACTTCTTTTGAGGTTGCCTGAATTGCCTAAGTTACCAAGGCTGACTGCTATTGAGGCTGAAGCAATGTTATTAAAGTCAGGAATTGCTTTTTCATATTGGCCAAGGTCGTAATAAGCTCCTCCTGGATTGTTAGGCTCTATAGCGGTATCCGGATGGTTATCGCCAAAACAATATTCCTTTTAATAAGGCAATCAGTTATAATAAAACTATGTCTAATCATGCCATAAAATTAAATAAAGATAAAACTTATGTTTTTACCGTTGTGATTGAACCTGACGAAAACGAATGGTTTGCTTATTGTCCTGTTTTAAGGGCTGAGGGAGCTGCAACCTGTGGAAACACTCAGGGAGAAGCTTTAAGAAATATTCAGGAGGTTGTGGAAATGATAGTGGAGGAATTAATTGAAGATGGTAAACACATACCTGAAGAGGATATTAAAATATACTCTGATGTGGAGATTAAAACAGCTGTCTCAGGCTGATTTATGCCTCTTGATTACAAACGGCTTCGCAGTCTTAACGCTCAACAGATTGTAAGTGCACTTTTGAAGGATGGGTTTTATTTGCGTCATCAAAAAGGAAGCCACCAACGTTATTTTCATCCTGATGGAAGAAAGGTAACGATTCCTTATCATAGCCCGGGGAAAACTTTCAACATAAAAACCTTAAAAGCTATCATTGAAGAGCAAGCACGTTGGGCAGAAGAGGATTTGTTAAAACTCAAAATACTAAAATAGTCATGACACACATTGGGAAGGCTGCATACACTCCTCATTTCGTGCCTGAATTCGCCGCTAACTTCTCCTCTGCTCTCTTTAAAGAAGCCCTTGTGATTTTTACATAGGGATGGTTCTCCCCTAATTTTTCCTCTCTAATACCTAAACTCTTCTTAAACAAGGTAATTGCTTTTTCATATTGGCCAAGGTCGTAATAAGCCCCTCCCAGATTGTTAAGATATATCGCAATCTGAGGGTGGTTATCATCAAAATTCTGTCTGTCAATTTTTAACGCCTGCTCATAGTAGTCAATCGCCTTATTATACTGCCCTAACGTGTCGTACATTAATCCGGCATCATTTAAATATAAGGCGTTTTGAGGGTCTAACTCTACGGCCTTTTCATAATATGAGAGAGCTTCCTGATATTTGATTTCCATATCCTTTATAGTCGCAAGCGAAAAGGCGTCTGAGGCCGCTGATTTTCTTTTTTTGTCCATGTCTTTTAAATTGTTTTCCATGGAGAGCTTTAACAGCCGCTCAGCTTCAGGTAAATCGCCGCTGTCTAATTTTGCTTTTGCCTCTTTTGCTAAAGTATCAGTGTCCGGACGCTCTGATAATTGCTTCTGTAAGTCTTCATACTTTTTTGCTATTTCATGTATTTGCGCATCTTTTTCGGCAATCGTCTGATCTTTCTTCTGAAGTTGTTCCGTAAGGTTATTAACAAGATACACGGCGGTTTTCTCAGGAATATTCTGTTCAACCAATTTGTTTACGTAGGTAATTGTTGTATTATTATCGCCTTTGACGGTTACTTTCGTATTATCTCCAGCCGATACAATCCCAACAAATAAAAATACAAACAAAAACATTAGCACCTGTTTCTTCATAATCACATCCCTAAAGCAGTAATTGTCCGTTATGATACATCAGGTGTGAAAGAAAATGCTATACTATGGGAAAGACCTTTTTAAGGTCAGAGCAGTGGATGAGAGGTTTTTGGATAAGGGGGAAAATGGGTATCAGGCTTTCGCGCCACGTTATGAATCACATGAAACTCTACGGCATTGATAGCTGTGAGATTAAGGAGGCCATTGACGCACCCGATACTGAAGACAGAGACGGCAATAAGTTAACAGCAATTAAGAAGTTTACAGACCGGTTTTCCGGATATCCACTCAAAGTTGTATATGAGAAAACAGGGGATGACATTTTTATTATAACAGCATATCCACTCAAGAAGAAAGTATGGAGGTAATCCGATGAAGGTAAGATACGACAAAGAAGCCGATGCAGCATACATACAGCTATCGTCAAAGAAACCCGATGGGGGTGTGGAGATAGCCGAAGGTGTAGTACTACATACCACAAGCAAAGATGAGATAGCAGGGATAGAGATACTTGAGGCAAGCAGGAAGTTTCCGGTGAGAAACCTCTATAAGCTCGAACTTTCCAGCACAGTTAAATAACACCCCTCCAGTTTTTGCAGTTTACAAGATTGCTCCACAGGGTTTGTATCGTTATAGAGAGAGTAAACGAATCGTTTTATCTGCGTCATCTGCGAACATCTGCGGATAGATACCTTTTATCTGTCTTTATTCTTTTCTATATAGACGTTATCAAAAGAGGTTTGACACCAGCCCTTACAGCCACTGATATTTTCTCCCTTTTCAACTTCTGCAAAGACCGCCCTTTTCCGCTCCGAGTTCCAAATCGCACTGAAGCGCTCCTCTATGATGTTGCCAAAGGTGCTGTCCGTATCTAGGGTTTTATTGCAGGTAAAGAGATTTCCGCGCGTATCCATATTGGTTCTGAAGTTTATTCCGTAACAGTGGGTCCACACCTTTTCCTCCATCTCCGTAATGCCGAAAGTATCCCACCGGATATCCACTTTCCCGTCATCGTTTATGCTCTTAAGGTACTGTACAAACTCATCGGAATATGTTGCCATCGTGTTGTTTTTAAAAATCGCATTGCGGATTATTACCTTATCGGCATCAAGCTGTTTACATATGCGCACTATGCCCTCAACCGCTTTGTAGTTGGTTCTCAGTGTAAGAAACTGAAGCACAATCTGGAGATTAAGTTTATGTTCATTGCGGAAACTTACGGCATACCCAATGTTTTTGATAACCGTGTCAAAATCTGACTCATCGCAGCGGTGAATCCTTTTATAACTTTCCCGGTCTGAGCCGTTTATGCTGAATTTCAGGAATCTCATACATGGAAGGATTCTTTCAGATACCTCAGGGGTAAGAAACACGCCGTTTGTGCTCATCGCCATGTTAAGGCCGACAGAGCTGCCGTGTTCGATAAAATCAGGGAGAGATTCATTTAAGAGCGGCTCGCCGTTTCCGGCAAAGTAAACCTCAATGCCGCCCATCGCCTTAAAATCATCCAGAAAGTTTTTGAAACTCAGCAGGTCTATAAACGACTTCTCTTTCTTGTACTTGACATACTGCTGAAACATGCAGTGGACACAGTTATGGTTGCAACCGTTTGTAGCTCCCACCTCAATGACAAGAGGCCCCGGGTTTTCCCCCCTTAACCACTTATTAAAGTGCTCCGGATTGCTTACTAACTTGCTGCCACCTACATGCTTACCCACCACCACTGATTTTGACATATTTGGTACGGATTTTACAAATGTTTGAGATAGTTTGTAGTTTTTGAGGTATAATAAGACAGGTTGACGATTTAAGAGGAGGTGGCAGACATTATTAATACCAGGTTGCGCTCAAAGGATGAGATTGCCACACCCCCTGCGGGGGTTCGCAATGACGGCATGGGCTGTTCATGGGTGCCATTATCCGTCATT
>JADFXG010000048.1 GCA_015233895.1 Nitrospirota bacterium
TCTACACCACAACTGAATAACCATCGTCTTTATAATGGAGTTATTTTAACCTATTGTCCGATTATATTGTAACTATTGCACTTTATGAGAAAAATAACCCATAAGTATAAAACCCTTGTCAATAATATCCTTTCTCATGGACAACAACTCGAACCACCGTGCCTCCTTATTCTTTCTATGTTTATTTTAGCAGCCCCATAATAAATGACATATTGAAAATATTATTTTTTAAAAGATGTCAATAAACATTGAAAATTGACCCATCATCGGTGTAGAATTTTGATATAACAAATTTGTATGAATAAACGCATAAATATAAAAGATTTGTTCGTTGCCGTTGTGTTTTTATTGGCTTTTATATCAGGCATATTGGCAGATGCGTATATGCTTGATAAACTTAACATTATGAATAACATAACGGGGCGTGCTGGAATATTTATATTGGTTGGTGTTCCGATAATGCTTGCAGCTGGAATATGTATCCCATTAATTAAATTCCTAAAAATCAATACAGGCAACTTTACAACATTTCAGTACATAATTAATGTGCAGGGAAAATTGCTTGTGTTGTTTTTGATATTTGGTGTTATAGGACTTTTTCTTTATTTGTATTTTTTTTACTGAATTATCAAACACAAACGTCTAAAGAACGGCATCAGGCGGTTGTGGTTGTAAAATTAATGTCTAAATCGCCACAATTAAAAGGTTTAAATTACAGGGCTTTGAGCGGAACGTGTTTTTCTTTTTTTACGTGTGATTTTTTACAGAATGGTTTATTAAGAAGACTTTATCTTCTTCAGTTTAGATTTCATTGATGTTTTTAGGTGTTTTGTGATATGATAACCATCATATATCATCACTTTATAGCTATTATTCGATAAACATTCTACAACTATTTGTAAGCAGACTAAGGAGAAGAATTCTATGGGAAACGATGAAATAGTCGTCGTAGCGTACGTGAGCGCAAAAGCCGGCCTGGAGGACGAGGTAAAGGAAGAGCTTCTGGCACTTATTGAGCCAACGAGGAAAGAAGACGGGTGCATAGGGTACTATCTCCACCATGACGTGGAAAGCAAAGGGCGATTCATGTTTTACGAAATCTGGCGTAGCATGGAAGACATTAATGCGCACTTTCAGACCCCCCACGTCACAAACATCGTGGGGAAATCCGATCGGCTTTTAGATGAACCGATAAAAATAACAATGTGGAAAAAGCTTGATAAACACTAAGGCACCAGGCACGAATAACTTGCTCATTTAGCAACTCAACTTTCGCAGTAAGATAACATAAATATAGCAAGAGATATTTTTATTACAAAGGATCCTATAAGTATGAAAGTGTGTTAGTATGAAACTTATAGTGTGTAAAACCATAGATCGAAACTCCTGCAAACGATTTTAAGGCTTTATATGCAGAAGGTAATGTGTTTTATCTTTAAGACATATACTACATTTTAAAGGGTTTTGAGCAACATGAACACAGACCAGAACTGATGTCGGCTTTACTGTAAACTATTTCCCCCGCTCTTTATCGGCTTTTGCTTCTTACATAAATCTTTATCGGAGTCCCTTTAAACGGATACTCTTTTCGTATCATACCCTCTATGTAACGTATGTGATGGTCTCTGACAGCCTCCTTGTAGTTTACAAAGATTGTAAACTGGGGAGGATTTATATCAACCTGAGTCATGTAAAACACACGGGTCTGCTTACCCTTATGAAGTGGCAGCGCACGGTTTATCATCTCCGAAAGATTGTTTAACAGCCCCGTTGTTACTCTCAGTGTCCGCTGTTCCATGACCTCATCAATAATTGGAAACACCTTGGTTATTCGCTGTTTATTTATACCGGATGTAGTTAAAACTGATGCATATTTGGCAAAATTTAACTCTCGTTCAATTAGGTCCTGAAATTCGTGGAATGCCTTTTCTGGCTCTTCTAAAAGATCCCACTTGTTTACCAAAATAATCATTCCTTTTCCAGCTTTGTCTATGAGGCTTGCAATCTTTTTGTCCTGCTCGACAACCCCTGCTGTGGCATCAATTACTAAGATTACCACATCCGCCCTCTCTATGCTCCGTATTGCGCGTATTGAGGAAAACCTCTCTACGTCATAAGTTATCCGGTTTTTCTTTCTAAGCCCTGCCGTATCTACCAGCATATACTTACGCCCATAGAAACTGCACAGACTGTCCACAGAGTCGCGGGTTGTGCCGCTAACGGCACTTACTATCATCTTCTCTTTTCCCAGCAGAGCATTTACAAGGGTTGATTTGCCAACGTTTGGCCGCCCAACTATTGCCACCCTCGGATAATCCGACGGCGGCTCTTCATAATAGGACTCCGGCTTAAAACGGCTTATGACTTCATCCATGTACTCATCAAAGTTAAAAGCGTGCTCGCCGGAAACCGGTATAACTGAAGCCCCAAGCGGATAGAAATCCGGTATTCGTCCGGTATTTTTAGGGCTGTCTATTTTATTAACAACCCAGATAATCTCCTTGTTGTATTTTCTGATGACTGAGGCAAGCTCTAAATCTCCTGGCGTAAGCCCATCCTTGCCGTCAAGAACCTGAACAATTACATCGGCCTCCTCAAGGCCAATCAGAGCGTGATCCCTGACCATGGTCAAAAGTTCGTCCTCATCACCTATAATGAACCCGCCGGTATCAATAACCGCAAACTTTCTGCCCTCCCACTCTGCCTCTCCGTATATTCTGTCCCGCGTTACGCCGGGCTCATCTTTGACGATAGCGGTGCGGCTTTTGGTCATCCGGTTAAAGATGGTAGATTTCCCCACGTTTTGCCTGCCGGCTAATACTACAATTGGTTTAGGCATTATGAGGCCACTTCAAATATAAAATCTATTTCTACCGGTGAATTAAGGGGAAGTGAGACGGCGCCGACAGCAGCCCGTGCATGCAGCCCGTTTTCTCCCAAAATCTGAAACAGTAAATCCGATGCCCCATTTATCACCTCAGGATGTCTGTAAAAATCCTCCCCGCATGATACAAAACCTGTCACTTTTACACACCTCCTGATTTTATCCAAACTACCGATTGCATCTTTGACAATGGCAAGGGCATTTAGCACAACCGTAGCGGCATCCTCTTTACCATCTTCAATGGTTATTTCGCGCCCTACCCTGCCGACTCTCGTAAGTTTCCCGTCTCTGAATGGGAGCACTCCGCTTAAAAATAGCAGATTTCCGGCCGCCACACAAGTTACGTAGGAGGCCACTGGTTTTGGAGCCTGTGGGAGAGTTAATCCCATAGATGAAATCCGTGCTTCAACACTCATAGTTTGTTGACGTATTATAACATTAAGTACTGTGTATAAGAAATAGATAAGGAAATAGGTAAGGGAAAGTAGTAAGAGAGGGCGCTGCCCGCTAAACAGACGAGAAGATTAAAAGATTTATTAAATCTATTTTTACTATCCATTTTGAATTCTCTTCTCTGTCTGAAAAGGCACTAACCTTTGTAGCTAACAAGCTTTTCTTACAGCTTGATGAAAGAGAGTCGTAATTGACTGCCAGTGAAAGAGGTGTGGAATTAGTCCGGATAGCTGCCATAATCTATACGTATTCCGCAATCGCTACAGTTTATAAACTCCTCTCCTTCGCACTTGACATAGATAATCAGCCCGCAACTGCCGCATACGACACGTAATCCGTCTTTATCTCTTATAACAGCCGAGGTTATATGATTCCCTCTGATAGCAATTATAGAGACTGGGTACCGACGTATATTAAGCGGTTGTCCGCAGTGATTACACATATGCTCGTCCGTGTCAAAGGATATGACGTTATCGCTCTGGCAGTTAGAACACACGGTATGATAGTTATCGTCAAGGCCATACCTCAGATAGTATTTATATACGTTTAAATCCATGCTCCTTCTCCAAATTATCATCAACCCATTTTAGAACCATTTCCGCAATTTTAATGCATCCTCATACATATCTTTATCAACCTGCATATAATCACCAGGATACCGTGTTTCAACAGCATAGTTTGTTAAAAGTTTTGCTCTGTGTAGTTTTTGTGGGAGTTTTATATTTACCGTATCAAGCAAGTCAATAAGGTAGGATATGTCGTGAGCCCTGTTAAAATTTATTTCGTTTATGACACACACAGCTTTCAAAGCCTTTTCAACAGCCTGTTGTGCATCAAAGCAAATATCCTCGTATAGTATTTCATCAGAAACCTTACCAAGGCGGGCACGGGCAAGGTTACTTTTCGCTCTTTTAAGCCATTCCCTTGCTTTCAGGATATTTTTCATAGATAACCTTCCCATTTTTATCTGCCTCGTAGTAAATCATGTACGGGTCGTCTTTAAGCTCAGCAAATCTGTCAAGGTCTAATGCTAAAACATCAACAGGAGCACCAATATTTTTAAAATGCAGATATATATTTTGCACTAATTTTCTCTGGTTCTTTAGATTCTTTTTTAAAACGAGAAGGTCATAATCACTACCGGTGTTTTGTGTGCCTGTGGCATAAGAACCAAAGAGGATTATCTTGTCAGGTTTTGCTACCTGAACAATTGTCCTTATAGCATTTGCAAGCGGTGAGGGAATCCCCGCACTACTTACCATCCTATCAGTTTTGTCTAACTCTTTAATCATTTCAAAATACCACACTCTCAATCCTGATTTAGTATAACAGTTCGGAATCAAAATGACACATTGAATATCAACGATAAATTTGGAACAAATCTCTATTACTGTCGTTCCTTACCAACTTTCTGTAAAACTGCGGGACAGTTCTTTTCCATATATTTTTTAATTTCATCAGCATCGGTTCTATTGTCTTTGATATTAATATAATCTGAATTTCTCAAAACCGCTTTTGCCATTTCAAGGCTTTCACAAGCCATCCAGCTACTCACATTAATAAACTCGGTTAAATTGTTGTTATTTTCTAATAATGTAACCAGTTCGTTTTTGGCTTTTTCGTCAAACTTTCTACATCTTTTTTTTGCGGACTTTATAATGTGCTTAATATTTACAAAAGCTGAGCTACGTTCTATTTTTGTCAGATTATCATAATCTAAATTGTTTTTCATGTTTATACTACTAATGTTGTCATAATTTATGCCATGAAGTGTAGCTTTTGTCAAATCTGCACATTTTAGCGAAGCCCCCTGTAAATAAGCCCCACTCAAGTTAGCATTGCTTAAATCAGCCCCTTGTAAGTTAGCATACCCCAAAGAGGCTCCACTCAAGTTAGCATTGCTTAAATCAGCCCCTTGTAAGTTAGCATACCCCAAATAGGCTCCACTCAAGTTATCTTCGCTTAAATTAGCCACTTGTAAGTTAGCAGGCCGTGATTCATCCATCCCATTATACCCGAAAAAAGCCCCTTGCAAGTCAGCTTTCGGTAAAAAAGCCCCTTGTAAGTTAGCATACCCGAAATAAGCCTCCTGTAAATCAGCAGATATTAAAACAGCCCCCTGTAAATCAGCATACCATAAAAGAGCACCCCGTAAACTGGTTGGTATATGATCTAAATCTCTATCAAACTTTGCACCCTGAAGGTTGGCTTCAAAAAAATTTGCTTTATCTAATTTAACTCCTCTTAAATCAGCATTTAAAAAGACAGCTTTATAAAACTTGCCAAACCTCAAGTCCCTTTCTTTTAAGTCAATCCCTTTTGAATAATCACGTTCGGCGTCCTCTTTAGTTTTATTGTCGGAAAGGTAACGCGCAATAATTATATCACTTACTTCTTTAAGAAGAAATTTTTCTTCAGGTACTTTAAGATTTCGGTGAATTACATCGGTTATTGTAATGTTACCGAGAGTACGATTATTAAGTATCTCTGGTTTTATTATATACGGTAACCATCTGAATATAAACGGAAATGTTTCATAGTTTGTTTCAGGAATTTTAAGGACTGTCCAAGAGCCAAATGGCGTAACAATTATCAAAAAATAAACAAGTATTTTTTTAGAGAAATTCCAAAGCGTCTTTAAGCTGAACCAATCGTATTTATTAAACTGGTTATCAACAATAATAAGAATTGTAAGAAAGACTAACGACATTAGAGAATCTAACGTTGTAACCCAATGATGAACACCGGTTATGAAGTAACTGTGGTAAGGCAAAAACCGTAAATTAACCCAAACCAAAACGACAAGAGGCGCGATGTAGTACAAAAAATAAAGAATAAAAGTTAAGAGGACGTTTACAATAAAATTGCCGCTTTTCTTTATTTTAAAGTTAAAAATAAAAGGATGTAAATGTTCATTCATACCTTGTGAGTTTTCCGCCCATAAATAAACTTTATCTGTGTGAAAGTAGAGATTTAAAAATATATTCAGGTGCAAAATCCAGATGATAAGCGGAGTGATGGAATAAAAAGTCTTAACCGGAACATCAGCGCTGAGAATTGGCAGCTTTACGGTGCTATCGGGCATAACAAGCATCCTGTCAGCTGTTCCAACAACAATTACAAGAACATACGCAAGGAAGCCTATAAAAATCATCAGAAGGTGTCTGTTGTAAGACGATGATTTATCGAGAGCTTCTTTCAGGATTTTCTTCTCTTCAGCCTTAGATGAGAACGAACTACTCCCCACTCCCAATCTAAAACCTACGGAGTCGGTCTTTAAATTCCGCCTGAAAAAAGCGCCATGCAACCGTTTTTTAAGTTTGTCTGTTAAGCCCAATTAAGGCACTCCAATATCTTCTACATAACACACTCCATACCGAGCTGCAGTCAGAAGCATAACGAGGCGACAAGGAGAAAGCGACGTAGGCGTACTTTCAGTACGTTGAGGAGCTTTTGACGAAGCCAACAAAGTTAGGCAAATGAATGCGGCTTGGTATCATAATCCAAGCTCCTCAGGCAGTCCTATCCGACCCAACACAGCGGAAGCCGCAGCTACGGCAGGATTTGAAAGATACACCTCGGATTCGGTGTGTCCCATACGTCCGACAAAGTTTCTGTTTGTGGTGGCAATTGCACGCTCCCCTTTTGCCAGTATCCCCATGTATCCGCCCAAACATGGGCCACAGGTGGGGGTTGAGACCACCGCCTCAGCATCTATAAATATTTCAAGGAGTCCCTCTTTCATTGCACTTTTGTAAATCTCCTGGGTTGCCGGAATCACTATCATTCTGATATTTGGATTAACCCTGCGTCCCTTTATGACAGAAGCTGCCTCGCGTAAATCCTCCAGACGTCCGTTTGTGCATGAGCCCACTACAACCTGGTCAATGCTGATATTGGTAAGCTCCTTAGCTGGTTTTGTGTTTGAGGGAAGATGAGGACATGCGACAGTTGGCTCAATCTTTGAGCAGTCATATTCTTTAACTGCAGCATACTTAGCGTCCTTATCAGATGTGTAAAAGCGAAACTCTCTCTTTGCTCTCTTTGTAACGTATTCTTTAGTTATGTCATCAGGGACAACTATACCGCTCTTTCCTCCGGCCTCAATTGCCATATTACACATGGTAAGCCTGCCGTGCATAGGGAGAGCTCTGATAACCTCACCCTCAAACTCCATTGCACAATAAAGTGCACCATCAACTCCGATGTCTCCAATCGTGTAGAGTATCAAATCCTTACCACCAACCCATTTGTTGAGTTTGCCGTGATAGATAAATTTCATACTCTCCGGCACCTTAAACCACAGGTATCCGGTAGCCATAGCGGATGCAACATCGGTAGAGCCGACACCGGTTGAAAACGCCCCAAGCGCCCCATATGTGCATGTGTGGCTGTCGGCTCCAATTATAACATCTCCCGGCAACACCAGCCCTTGCTCAGGCAAAAGCGCATGTTCCACACCCATCCGTCCTACTTCAAAATAGAGACTAAGCTCCTGCTCAGAGGAAAACTCCCTCAGAAGTTTGCACTGCTCAGCAGCCTTAATATCCTTCTGTGGAACGAAGTGATCAGGAATCAGTGCAACTTTGTTTTTATCGAAAACAGTTTTAGCTCCTATTTTCATAAACTCTTTTATCGCAATCGGAGCCGTTATATCATTAGCAAGGATAAGGTCAAGTTCGGCATTTATAAGCTCTCCGGGTGACACAGCCTCTTTCCCAGCATGAGCAGCAAGTATCTTTTCTGTTATAGTCATTGACATTAAAATAATCCTCCGTCTTATAGTTTGTTGATGTATTGTAGCATGAAGCCCAAAATATAAGGAATAGATAAGGGCAGGGCAGCGCCATTTCCCCAGCTTATTTCCCTACGGCATTGTTTTTGATTTATCCTTAACTTTTCGCCATTTGTACCATATGATTTCATTACTCCCTGAGGGATAAATCATGCGTTTCACCTTGCGATATGGCTGCCCAAACAGCATATTGTACCACTTATTAAACCCTGTACGTTTTGTAAACGAAAGTTCCTCCGGCGTTATGAGATCAGGCCGAAAACGCTTCTTATGCTTATACAAATGGTAAATGTCCTCTCGAATGAGTTTATTAAAAATCCAGTCAATAACCCTGCCAACTAAAAACCACTTTATAGGCTTAAAATATATGCTGACCTGAAAATCTATAAGATAGGGTTTGTTATCAGTACCAACAATTATATTGCCAAGTTTGTTTAAATCAAGATAGAAGATTCTTCTTCTGTGGACTTCATCAATTATCTCTTTTAGATTATTGAAAAAATCGTCAGGTAAAATCCCCTTATACTCATGCAGGGTTATGCCCTCAACAAAAAAGTGAAAATACCCGCGTTTGCCAAATCGTGGGCCAAGCGCTGGCACTCCGCTAATATCTTTGACTTTTTCATAAATCCTGTACTCACGCCTTGAGAAAAACTGAGCCAGCGGCCTTAAGAAAACTCCAAAGATAAACCTGAAATCAGATAGTTTAATGACATACCGCCGCCCGCTTTCACTTTTATAGAGGACATTTACAGAAAAGAAATCATCCTTGAGAATTTTTTCATAAAAAAACTCTTCGCCACCTATCGTTATACTTTCCGGAGTCTCTCTCATACCTAAGAGGTATATTACAATTTTTAGCCCTTTATAGTAAAATACCATAGTGCCGGCAATACCGATATTAATGTACCATCATGTCAACGTTCTTAAAGAAAACGCTGAAAAAGGCAGCGCCTTTATCACTGTGGATGTAAACACGTTTAAAAAACAAATGTCTTTTCTTAAAAATAACGGTTATACAACTTTAACAACATCAGATTTTTTGGAAATCATAAAAACCGGCAAAATGCCTTCAAAACCAGTGATGATAACCTTTGATGACGGATGGCTTGATAACTGGGTTTATGCCTATCCGATATTAAAATCATTGCAACTAAAGGCGGTTTTTTTTGTTATAACAGGTCACATTGGAGCAGCAGGATTACGAAAACGCATGGATGAGGGGTTTACCGACTCTCTTCCTACCCACAGCCAGTGTAAAGCAACGCTTGAAACTAACAGCACAGAGGTAATGATGTCCTGGGATGAACTTTTGGCAATGGAACAGTCGGGGCTGATAGATGTTCAATCACACACTCACACACATAACAAATGGGACGCCAAATCGTATAAAAAATCCGATATGCTAAACCACCTGTACAATGACATTACATCCTCAAAGGCAGCTATTGAGGAACGTTTAAGCAAAAACTGTACAGCTTTGTGCTGGCCCTGGGGAATATACACTAAAGAATACATAAAGGCAGCACAAAAGGCCGGATTTAACGTTCTTTTTACCACTGAAAAGGGTACCAGCACCGACACACTCAGGCTTAAACGCATTCCAATTGGAAACATAGGGATATTAAATTTCAAGAAAAAACTATTTATTAACTCTCACTCTGCTCTAAGCAGCCTGTATTATAAAATACTAAAATAATCACCGTTATGAGAATACTTCACACCGAATGGTCAGATGACCTTGGAGGGCAGGAAAAACGAGTTCTTGCCGAAGCCATTGGAATGCAAAATCGAGGGCACCATGTTGTCATTGCCTGCCGAGAGCATGCCAAACTACTCCCTGAGGCGCAAAAGTGCGGCATAGAGTGTATCACACTGCCATTTAGCTCTTCTTTTGATATTGTCACAATGATTAAACTGTACCGTTATATAAAGGCCATGAAATTTGACATTGTTAACACTCATAGCGGAAAAGACTCCTGGGTAGGAGGCATTGCAGCAAGATTAGCCGGAGTACCAGCTCTTGTCAGAACCAGACACATCAATATCCCATTGAAAAGAAACCTGTTAAACTTCATCCACTACCTGCCACAGTCGTTTATAACATGTGGGGACACTATGAGAGAAAACCTTGTTAAAAATTGCGGGTTTCCTGAAAACAAGGTAGTAAGCATTCCTACCGGTGTAGAAGAGCGTTTTTTTAACGTAGTGCGCACTCCGGAACTTAAAAAATCTCTTTTTAATCTACCCACCGATTCCATCGTTATATCTAATGTCGGAGTATTAAGGGGCGTAAAAGGACATGAGGTCACTCTCAATGCAGTAAAAAGAGTGGTCACAGAGATTCCACAGGCCGTGTTTCTTTTTGCCGGAGACGGCCCTAAAAAAAATTCGCTCTTAAAACTATCCTCAGAGTTAGGAATAACCAAACATGTAGTCTTTGCCGGTTATATAAAAGATGTAACCACAGTGTTTGCGATAAGCAATGTATCGGTGCTTTCATCCCACTCAGAGGGCATCCCTCAGAGCATTTTACAGTCTATGGCGGCAGGAGTGCCGGTTGCGGCAACAGGAGTGGGCGGAGTGCCAGAGGTTATAGAAGATGAAAAAACAGGACTTTTGATTCCTCCAAATGACCACGATGCACTTTCAGCAGCAATTATTAGATTAATAAATAATCCCGCACTGTATAACAGCCTGATTTCTAATGCAAAAGAATTTGTCTTAAAAAATCATTCCATAGAGGTAATGCTCGATAAAACCGAATCGTTATATAGTGCGCTGATGTGTAATACTCTATAGCAGTTGAAACAAAAACATTACTAACCTTTACCTGACATTTTTATTCGCACGCAATCAGGTGTTATAATGACAAGGTTTTCAAATAATACCAAGTTGCGCTCAAAAGAGGAGATTGCTACACCCCCTTCGGGGGTTCGCAATGACGGCGTGGGAATGTACATGAGCATCCCTATCTGTCATTAAGAGGAGCGTAGCGACGTCGTAATCTCATCTTTTACTATGACATTTAGTTCTGTATATGAACGCTACTTGAGACCGTTGCAAAATTCTCAAAAATGTCTTTATAGTTAACTCAGCTAATAAAAAACTGGATTCCTGCCTTCGCAGGAATGACAGAAAAAGAACCCTTCCCTCCTTTGTCATCCCGCACTTGTTGCGGGATCCAGTCCTTTTCTCTACATCCATAAAAGTAATTAAGCCATCTATCGGAGTTAAATCAATAATCAATTATATTATTTTTGCAACGGTCTCTACTTGGGATAAGAACATCATTACAGAGACTCTCAAGGTAATTGACTATAGGTGCAAAGAGATTTTCATCTGCAATTATCTTCAAGCAATAATTCCAACCTCTTCATCAGCAAGCATGGATGCGTAGTTAAGGCATTCCATTATATCCTCGTCTTCTATGTTGGGATATGCTTTTTTAATATCTTCAAAACTCTCTCTTGATGAAAGAAGGTCAAGAATCATATGCACTGGAATTCTTGTTCCACTTATACAGGGTTTACCGCTGCATATTTTAGGGTCGCTCTTAACTCTTTCGATTATTTTGCCCATATATCGCATACCTCCTCAGCCATAACATATTAGAAGAACTCCAATATAATAATATAACAAATAAATCGTAATCATTTCTTAATGAAATAAAAAGCTGCATGTTAACAAAAAAAGAACGAGAGAGCTATGCTCTCTCGTTCTTTTTGTTATTTATTGCGATGTTCTAACTATTTAAAACTGTACTTCAGTGTCAGGAATGCTAAACTTGCATTGTATGACGGATCTGAGTATGCACCTGAAAGGTAATTTACATTACCGGCGTTATCAGTTATTGTGTATGTGGATGGGTAGTTGTTGTAACCATAGTCGTCATAGGCGTAGTGCTGGTATGCGTATCCAGCTGACACCGAGAAGTTATGAGTAACATTCCACATTACTTTAGCCAATATCGTGTTCAGTCTATAGACGTCAATGTTTGGAATGTCTATATTGCTATTGTTCTGTGAGGGAAGTATGGTTGTAGCAGTGCCTGTTGGGCTACCCAGGGTATTAAGAGCTGCCTGGTTTAATATCGTGAAATCACCGCTTCCGTCAGATCTCACTGAATCATACTGAACTCTCAGTGTCACTTTTTTAGGAATCATATAGATATCGATTCCTGCACCATAATCCAGGCTTTTGTCCCTATATGTTAGATCCCAGTTATAGTTAGTTGCGTTTTGGGTTGCACCGCTAGGATCATCATTTCCAGTTCCGCTGGAGGTGCGCATAAACTGATAGGTTTTAAGATCTTCTAAAGCAAGATAACCATTCAGCTTTACGTACTTGCCAATTGCATAGCTGGCATCAACATAATACTCATTGGTTGTGCTGTTTCTTAAACCAATTACAGTATCAACATATGCTGATCTTTTATAGTTGTAGCCAAGCCCTATGTCCAATGTTTCGATAGGGAAAATATCTACGCCTATTTTGAGCTTATCCCTGTTCTGTGATCCGGTGTCAAATTCGTTCTTGTAAATTGCATATCTGTCTGTTGCTGTAGATATATCGGAGTTATTTGAACCATCTCTGTTCATTCTCTCATACGCTATCTTAGCAGACATGAAATCAACCCCTGCCCACTTCAAGCCAACATTCCAAATATTGTCAACTGTCTTGGGAATGTCGTATGCCATATGGCCACCATTCAAAGCAATAGAATTGTGGGTGTTGACATAATTAAAACCACCGAAGAGTACAAAATGAGCTGGCAGTTTGTATGAAAGATCCACTCCGAAATCGCCCTTGGTATAATTGACCGGAATATAATTATTTGTATTTCCAGTGTTTGAGGTTACTGATGGGTCATTAGATTTATTTTCCAGGGAGCGATATCTGTAGAAAATGTTGCCATCGAGAGCTGCAATAGGGTTAGTGTTCAGAACAAAATTATAGTTCTCGGTATCTACCTTACCATGCCACGTATTGTCCCCATTGGCGTAAGTATAGGTGTATGAGGGGTTGCGAACTGTGTTAGTCTGGCCAATCAGAGAGGAGGTTAAGTAGGTTGCATCAGACGTTGTCTCACCACCATTTATGTTTACACTAAATCTGCTGTTAAATGGAAGTGCGGCTGACCCTTTGAAACCGTAGTTATAGTTCTGATTACTCGGCGGCAGTGTCATGGTGTCAGTTTGCCCAACTCTGTTTGGTATAGAGCTGCTTCCAGCATATATATTCTGGAAGTAAAGGTTTTCGTTGCTATTAGTGAAATCGGTGTAAGTAACATATGCTGATGCAAAAATAGGCTTTGTTATGTACCCTATCTCACCCCTTAAAACATCCGTTACGTAATCAATCGGCTGAGGAAATTCAGTAACCGGACCGCTTGAACCATTGCTATTGGTTGCGGAAAGTGGTCTGGTTCCATTCCTTGACTCTCTGCTTGCACCAAACTCCATGTAAAAAGGTTTGAGAGCGTCCAATCTTATTGCACCGCCCTCTTGCTGCCTGTCTATTGTGTAGTCTAAGGAGTTCCATCTTGTTGCCGGAGTGGTTGCATAACCGGTCATTGTGGTCAGGTTGTTTGACCCTGCACCATTATATATGGTTTTGTCATTTAATGAGTAGTTATGGAGCATTTCTTTATACTCCAAATTATACTTGACTATCCCATATATTCCACCATCTAGTTTGTAATGCTGAGTGTCGTAGCCGATATCCTCAGCTTTAAGGTAAAACCAGTATTTATCGTCGTCGTATTTCAGTTTGACGCTGCCCAAAAAATAGTTTTCCTTATTGTCTCTGTATTCGTTGTATTTCGATGGATTGCCTGTTAAGCCTACCGTCTGTCCCGTCATGGTTATTTCACCGGACAAATTAGGTATCTTCAAAACAGGTTCTCTGCCGCTGCTGGCACTGCTGCTTCCATCCGTTGAGTCTTCTGCAAAAGCCAAACAGAACGGCAGGAGTATTAAAAAGATTGCGAGTACTGCTATCTTTGCTTTCATTGGTATCCCTTTTATCATTTTTATCCCCCTATCTAATGAATCTTTGGCCATAAATTCCAGGACCATTGCTTCCATGAAGATTAATATGACAGTTCACACATGCCCTGAGAGTGGTTTTAATCATGGTTGAATAGTTTCCTATCGTAGTCTTACCAAATGTGGCCGTTTCGTTATAAGTTGCATTACCATGACCGGTACCCTGGTGGCAATCTTTACAAAGTTCTGGCACACGCATGACGAGAAGCCGTGAATGATTGCTGCCGTGAGGTGAGTGGCATGTCACGCAATTCTCTGCTACTGGGGGATGTTCCCACATAAACGGACCTCTTTTTTCAGCATGGCACTTGTAACACAGATCGTTGACAGATTCCGCTTTAAGCATCTTAGCATTTAACTCACCGTGAGGATCGTGGCAATCGTTACACAGAACCTTGCCTTCTATTATAGGATGGTGAGACTGCTTATTTGCCTGTACTCTGATGTCTTTATGGCAATCAAAGCAAAGGTCTGGCTGAGTTTTCTTTAAAAACTTATCGTTTTTACCTATCATAATCAGATGGCAAGAATCGCAGGAAACACCAGATGCCGCTGCACTATGTTTGCTGTTACTCCAAAATACCTGTGCCTTGTTCTCCTGATGACATTCCAGACACTTTGCGCTCTTTTCTTTTGGATCAACCTTTTTGCCAAAGTTAAATATATCTACGCCTCTACCACCGCCTTTTTCAACGTGTTTGGCGCCAGGACCATGGCAGGTTTCACATGCATCCTTAGAACCAGGACCCTTTACATGCGGCTTTGAGTGGACAGACGCTTTATACGCTTCATAACTTTCAGGGTGACAGCCCTTACATGTTTCGGCTCCTACGTAACCTTCTTTCATGCTAGCTTCTTTTGCTGCCATAGCTGCCCTGTTTTCCGCATCTTTCTTTTCGGCAGCCGCTTTCTTTTCTGCTGCCTCTTTGGCTGTCACGTCCTTGTCATCGGCAAACGACGATGAAACATTTACCAAGAGAAAGACGACAAGGATTAAAAATGGAATTATATATCTTTTGCTCATTTATTACCTCCTGGAGTATCTATTAATCACTATACTAAATTCCGATTTTATGCTAATTTTCAAAATTATTTCACCATCACAAGACGAAAACCAAGTGAACGATGGCCAAAAGATGGACTAAGCCCTACTCTATGTGAGCTTCTGATTCCTAGCGGCCCGTTGCTCCAACCGCCGCCACGCTCAACACGATACTCACCTACGCCTTCATATATAGGATTACTTTT
>JADFXG010000049.1 GCA_015233895.1 Nitrospirota bacterium
AGACAGCCATTGAGAAACTGGAGCCAGACTGTCTCTCAACTTGCTTTATTTTTTGAGGGTAGGCTAAAATTGGATATTACCGTTTAAGGTGATTTCACACTTGACACAGTTTATTGAATATATCCAAATTATTTTTAAGAACCTTAAAATTAAAATATTTTATTACGTCTTCCACAAGCAATTGCTCTCCATTAATTTGTTAAAAGTACATATTGTTCGTTATAAGTCCACAATGTCGGACACCAAAGGCAATCCATGGCGAGATATAAGACATTATTCAGTTTTGCTATAATCATCTATGTCTCTACTTACAGTAAGGCAACTTACTCTAAAAAAGCGTATTTATATCTTATGATGACTTTTTCCAATCACTATATTTATAGATTACGTAATTCTAACATTACATAACTTACAAATTACTTACAGATGCTTACAAACTATAACACTTTTACTTCAAATAATCTTAACAATCCCAAACCTAAAATTCTGTAATCCAAATTACAAAACAAGATCTTTTCTTAAAAATTGTGAGATTAAAGATGATATTTCCTGACGATACACTTTTTGGTAGCATGAAAGAGCTATATTTAAAATACGTTTACAACTCCTTTACGTAGAACTTTAATTTCCTCTGTTACCTCAACGATGGTAGAGGGCGCGCCTCCTGGAGTTTTTCCGCCATCAATAACAACATCTATTGAGCCAGAGCCAAAAAAGTATTTTAATACGGTGTCAGCGTCAGCAGGTGGCGGATAGCCGGATGGATTTGCGCTTGTTGAGGTTATTGGATAGTTTAGGTACTGAGCAAGGTTAAGAGCAAACGACTCACCGGGAATACGCACGGCAATAGTACCCTCGTTGCTGGATATAAACCTGTTGTGAAACTCTTGCTTAGCTTTAAGGATAACTGTCAGGGGTCCTGGCCAATATATCTGTCCAAGCTTAAGGGTTTTGTCATCAAGTGAAGTAACTATGCTTTTAATAGCTTCAACAGAGCCTGCAATAAGCGGAAACGGTTTATTATCTGCCCTTTCTTTAAGCACTGAGAGCCTTTCAAGTGCATCCTCGTTGTAGAAGGCCACACCGAGCGCATAGAATGTCTCAGTCGGATATGCTATGATTTGCCCATCAGAGAGCGCCTTTGCAGCCGCTTCAAGGGCATCCGGCAAGCGGTAGTCTTTTAGTGATATTAGTTTGATGTATATCCTCCAGAATGTTTCAATATTAGCAATATTGCCTTTTTAATTAACTCAGCTAATAAAAACTGGATTCCTGCTTTCGCAGGAATGACAGAAAAAAAGAAGTCCATCCTCTGTCATTCCCGCCAACTAGCGGGAATCCAGTCCTTTTTTTAATCCTTAGTTAACAGAAAATCTTCTATCGGCGTTGACTTCGTAAGTATTTTCACAGTTATAGATGAGTTGTACTGCTACTGCCGCGAATATGAATACAGGGCAAGTTCTTTGATTTTGCTATCAGCTTTTCTTAATCGTTCGCTAAAAACATAGGCCAGTTTCTTAAACACTTTAAGAGTTACTATATCGTCATAGCCGTCCATGATTCTCTTATCCAGCTCAAACAGCATGACATCCTCATCTGACCTTGCTCTGGCTGAACGCGTAGCATTTTCAAGTATCGCCATTTCACCAAAACAAGCGCCGGGCTCCAGTGTGTGCAAAACCTCCTCAAGGCCATCACCAAGCACCTTTATAATAGAAACAGACCCCTCTATTATCACATAAAACCTGTCTCCGGGCTGACCCTCCTCAAAAATCAAGTCGTTTCTCTTGTACTTCCTGCATTTTGCCATTCTAAGGAGCTTATAGACATCCTCATCAGCCATAAAAGAAAAGAAATCAAGCTTTCTTATCTTTGTAAACGTATCGGTGACGGCAGATGGGATGCTTCTTATAGCATCGTTTATTGCCTTAAGCAGCTCATTCATTTGAAAAGGAAATTTTAATACTGAACTTACTCCGTTATCATAAAGGCGTTTTAGTTCGTTAACATTTATGTCGTCACTGACTATTGTCAGTACTCTCAACTTAGCAAGACTATTATGAGCTTTAACTGCTTTAAGCAGATTTTCGTTATCAGCCTTAAGAGTCTGATTATCTACTATAACGAGATCGCATTTTTCTCTTATGAGATAACCTATCATATTCCTGTGGTCGTTTAGTAAGATTACGTTTGTAAACCCCAGATAATTCAATGCACTTGTAACAAGACTCTCCTGAGTTTCAGCTGATACCGTCACCAATATTTTTATATTTTTTTCCATAATGATTCCTCTTTAAAACACTTAGTATTAGGGCAAAACATGCCTTTTGCCATAAAACTTACGAAAACAACAAAGCCGCTTTAATAATTTAAAACTAAAATGAGTCAATATGCAAGGGCTAATTTTGATTATTATAGAAAACCCAATGAAGGCAGGTATAATAGAAAAGAAAATAACTCCCCGGGTTTGGAGAAATTACTAAAACTGCAGACAGCAAATTTATTCTTTAAGGAAAAACTGAAGTTTCAAACTGCTAACCTCTACAATATCGCCCTCCTGAAGTTTATGCTGTCCTTCTATGTCTTTACCGTTGACTTTTATTCCTTTTCCTCCGGTTGAGGAGCTGACAGTGTAGCCGTCCTTTCTTCTGTTGACCAGCGCCGCTATTTTGGGGGCAAATAGTCCTTTTAACTTGATACCGGCACTTGGATCCTTGCCAATAGTGGTAATACGGTCAACAAGGTCATATTCTGTCTTATCAGTTGAGCCCTCAATTACCAAAAATCCCCCCACTACGTCTTTTATTACAGCAGCCTGAGCCTGTTCAGAACTCTTTGGTGTACCTTTAGATAGTATTTGGTCTTTTACTTTAGCGTCTATTAATATTGTCTCATCAAGCAGGTCTCTGTCCTTTGACGGTGATGGAGCTTTTGCATCCTCCTGCTTGTCGGAGATGAAGTTAAGCGTGTGTTTCCCTATAATAATAACATCGGCATCATGTAGGGCGTGGACAGAGATTTTCCTCCCGTTTACAAAAGTGCCGTTAAGGCTGTTTAAATCCTCTATGTAATACTGGTCATCCTTTTTAAACACTTTTGCATGTACGCCGGAGACGGCAAGATTATCCACGTGGATGTCATTGGTTGGCTTACGTCCTACAGTTATGACGTCTTTGTCTATTGCCACCTCTTTGATAGCCGCCTCCTTAAATTTGAGCAAAATCTTAGCCATCGCTTACCTCCTGAACCATTTAAAGAAATTATACATAAAAGAGAACAATCTCTTCTTATAAACGTATCCAACTATCACGGTTATGTTATCTCTGCCGCCTTTTTTATTAGCAAAGCCGATTAGTCTGTTACTTACCTCAACAGGGTTGTCAGAGGAGTTAACAACGAGCAAAATAGCACGTTCAGGCACCATTGTGTAAAGGCCGTCAGAGCAAAGCAGAAGCACATCCCCGTCATAAATAGTCATCTCATCTGTGTCCGGTTCGACCTCCGGTGTAAAGCCCAATGACCGGGTTATAACATTTCTCATTCCCACCTCATCTGCCTCTTCTTTTGTAAGTATCCCGCGTCTTATCTGCTCTGCCACCAGTGAGTGGTCATCGGTCAGAGCTTCAATGTTACCGCCTCGTATCAAATACAGCCTGCTGTCTCCCACGTGTGCAATGCCTACCCTGTCTTCTCTTACAAGGGCTGCAACCACTGTTGTGGCCATTCCTGCTAAACTGTCATCGGTCAAAGACAATTCATAAATTTCCTGGTTTGCTCTCTTTATGGCGTCATAAAGCAGCCCTGTAATACTTTCAGACAAAGTGTTGCCTTTTGCTCTGATGTAACCGCATATTGACTCAACAGCCATTTTGCTGGCCAGCTCTCCCCTCTGAGAGCCTCCCACACCATCGGCTACCACATATAACCCGATAGAATTGTCTATACAAAAACTGTCCTCATTCCTTGTCCTTCTAAGACCAACATCTGACTTGGCGGCTGCGTTTACAATCATGGAGTCCTTTGCCATTTAATCCCTAAAACCGCATACAGCCGGTTTTGGCAGCTACAAAAAATCTCACCTCGCTGCGCCTCCATTTTTTTTCAGCGTTAAAAAACTTATTATATCCAAATATTCAATATTTTTCAACTAATATTAGGTATTTTAACATAATAATTAAAAGTACATATTTAACATATCGGTAAAACGACTTTAAAAAATGAGCATCTCAGGTTTTATTTTTGAAATTTACTTTTTTTTAAAACACTTCAATTATAATAACAAGACATGATTGGTAAAATTGGCAGATATGAGATACTGGGCACCCTCGGCGAGGGCTCTATGGGGATTGTTTACAAGGCCCACGATACTATTATTGAACGCATAGTTGCGATTAAAACAGTGAAAGTAAGCAACAAAGCAAACCGCGTTGAGCGTTTTTATCATGAGGCTAAAGTAGCCGGTAAGCTGACCCATCCAAACATAGCAATGATATACGATATAGGTGAGGACAACTCAACACACTTTCTCGTGTTTGAGTACGTAAAGGGTAAAACCATGAAGGATGTTTTAACAAGCGGAGCCGATATCCCGTTGCTTGAGAAACTACACATCCTTGTCCTGATATCCCGCACACTGCACTATGCTCATCAGAGAGGGGTTATCCACAGAGATGTGAAACCCGCCAACATTATGCTGATAGCAGATAAACAGGTAAAGATAATGGACTTTGGCATTGCAGTGTTTGCCGCCTCTGAGGTTTCCTGCGAGGAAAGGTGTCTGGGCACTCCGTACTACATGGCACCAGAGCAGATAAAGGGTGCTCCTGTGGATAGAACATCCGATATATACTCTTTGGGAGCTGTTTCGTATGAGTTCTTAACCGGCACAAAACCTTTTTTAGCAGACGGAATAGATCACCTTTTTGAAAAAATTCAAAAAGAGGAACCGCTTCCCCCTCACATTCTCAACTCTGCCATAAGTGAAGACGTAAGCAGCTACATTTTAAAAGCTCTGCAGAAACAAAAAGAACAGCGCTATCAGGCAGCCAGTGAGTATGCTGATGTGCTTGAGTTTTATATAAATCGTGCGGAAATAGATTTAAGCTCGGTCCCTATGGCGGCGGTTGATTTCGATAAGAAGCAGCTTGTTGAGACGCTAAAGAGGCGCTATACGTTTTTTGCAGATTTCTCTGATTCAGAATTGCTCTTGATATTTAACATAAGCGGTAAGAAATCCTACAAAAAGGGAGACATAATCTTCAAAGAAGACACAATAGGCGATAAACTCTTCATAATTATTACTGGTAAAGTACGTATCACCAAGATTTTTCCAAACGATACAGAAGAGACTTTTCTTGCCTCACTCGGTCAGGGGGATTGTTTTGGAGAGATGGCAATCATGGATTCCTCTCCGCGGTTTGCTACTGCCATTGCACAGAGTGACTGTGTCCTGATAGCCATAAGCGAGGTCATACTAAGAACCTCAGAACCCACCCTTTGCCTCAAATTATACAAAAACCTTGCCGCTGTGCTGTCTGAAAAACTAAGGCGGAGTGACACAAAGATTAATGAGCTATGGACGAAACTCAAACAATTTGATTCTGTTGCTATAAAAAAATAAACCCCTCCCGGCAACACATTAAGTAAAGATGTCTTGAAACGAAGCGGCTGCAATATGCTATAATTTAATTGGATATGGCAAAGACATGGCGGGAAATTAAGGAATCAATTGAGACAAACGTAAAGGAAAAGTTTAAGACGCCTTCTTTGTACAAGGTAATCCTGCTAAACGACAACTATACCACAATGGACTTTGTAGTGTATGTACTGAGACATATATTTAATAAACCAACCGATGAGGCGACGCGCTTAATGCTAAATGTGCACAGGCAGGGGTCGGCAGTGTGCGGCATTTATACAAAAGACATCGCTGAAACTAAAATAGCCACGGTTCATGACCTTGCAATGCAGCACGGATTTCCGTTAAAATGTACTATGGAGCAAGAATAGGTGCTAAATAAAGAACTTGAGATAAGTCTTGAGGCAACAATACAAGAGGCAAAGGGACGCCGCCACGAATACATCACAATAGAGCACATTCTCTATGCCCTGTTGCACGACATAAAAGGGATTGATATAGTAGCAAACTGCGGCGGGGATGTGAGCAAACTCATCATGGCATTGAATGACTTTTTTATCAAAAATATACCAACAATCCCCGGCACAAAAGAGCAGTTCCCACAACCTACGGCAGGATTTCACCGTGTCCTTCAGCGCGCCATTATGCACATCCAATCGGCAGGTAAAAACGAGGTGGAAGCAGGCGATTTATTGGCCTCTATTTTAGAAGATGAAGACTCTCATGCCGCTTTTTTTCTTAAACGGGAGCACATTTCACGGCTGGATATACTAAGTTACATTTCGCACGGAATTTCCAAAACAGCCCCTCAACAGGAGGGCGCCGAGGGGGATGTACACAAGCGTGGACGGGACCCGCTAAAACTCTTTGCCGTGGATTTAGTTGAAAAAGCGGCTAAGGGTGAAATAGACCCGCTTGTTGGGCGGGATGCAGAGATTGAAAGAACGCTTCAGATATTAAGCCGCCGCAAAAAAAATAACCCCGTGTTTGTCGGTGAACCCGGTGTAGGCAAAACTGCGTTAGTTGAGGGGTTGGCTCTTAAAATCCATCAGGGTGAGATACCAGCGGCTCTTAAGGGTATGAAGATTTTTCTCCTTGAGATGGGAAACCTGATTGCCGGAACCAAATTCAGAGGTGAATTTGAGGCAAGATTAAAATCCACGATGGATGCCCTTAAAAAACTCAAAAAAGCTGTGATGTTTATAGATGAAATTCATACGGTAATAGGTGCCGGTTCAACAAGCGGCGGCACACTGGATGCTTCAAACATCCTTAAACCGGCGCTTAACTCCGGGCTATTAAGATGTATCGGAGCCACCACCTACGAGGAATACAAAAACCATTTCGATAAGGACAGGGCACTTTCAAGACGTTTCCAAAAAGTGGAAATATCAGAACCCACGATAGAGGAAACGTACCGGATTTTAGCAGGTCTTAAGACTTATTACGAGGAGTTTCACGAGGTAAAATATTCAACTAAGGCGATACGGCTTGCCGTTGATCTCTCTGCAAAGTATGTTAATGACAGGTATCTGCCCGATAAAGCCATAGACGTTATAGATGAGGCAGGGGCCTCGGTTAAGCTAACTAAGGTATCCAACAAAACAGTTACACCTCTTGATATAGAAAAAGTTATTTCAAAGATGGCAAAAATACCGACAAGAAACATATCTGCCACAGACTCAGAGAGACTCAAGGCATTGAAAGACGATCTGATGAAAGTGGTGTATGGGCAGGAACATGCAATTGATTCAGTGGTAGCCGCCATAAAACGCTCAAGAGCAGGCCTTAGCTCACAAGAGCGTCCGACAGGGTGTTTTTTGTTTACCGGCCCAACCGGAGTGGGTAAAACCGAGGTAGCCAAACAGCTTGCCCGCACACTTGACGTCAACTTTCTCCGCTTTGATATGAGTGAGTATATGGAAAAACATGCGGTTGCCAGACTAATAGGAGCGCCTCCAGGATATATCGGATTTGACCAGGGCGGACTACTTACCGATGCTGTCAGAAAAACCCCGTACTCGGTCATGCTTCTTGATGAAATAGAAAAAGCCCACCCTGATATATTTAACATTCTGCTTCAGGTCATGGATTATGCCACTCTTACGGATAACAACGGAAAGAAGGCGGATTTCAGAAATGTCATATTAATAATGACCTCCAATGCCGGAGCCCGCGAAATGGACAAAGGCACAATAGGTTTTGGCCGCAAGTCTGGCGAGCAGGCATCCGTTAGTAAAGAGGCAATAACAAAGCTCTTTAGCCCGGAGTTTAGAAACAGACTTGATGAAATAGTGCCGTTTAATCCGCTTAATGCCGATATAATGCTTCAGGTGGTGGATAAGTTTATGTTGGAACTTTCAGAACAACTCCATGCAAAGAAGGTAGCCGTCACACTTACCAGTGAGGCCAGAGCGTGGCTTTCAGAGCGCGGATTTGACGCTAAGTTTGGAGCAAGGCCGCTATCAAGGGTAATACAGAAAGAGATAAAAACAGTGCTCTCTGAGGAAATCCTTTTTGGCAGGCTTCAGACAGGCGGCAGTGTTAACATTTCAGTGTCTGAAGGAGCTCTGTCGTTTGATTACATTGTTTAATGCCAGTCTTTCTACTTAATGAAGATATTGCCTTTCCGCCTGTTGAGTTAGCGCGAAATGACGGGCTTTTAGCGGTTGGTGGCGACCTTTCCGCAAAGCGTTTGCTTTATGCCTATAAGCTGGGAATTTTCCCGTGGTTTTCCGAGGGCGACCCCCTGCTTTGGTGGTCACCTGATCCCCGGCTTGTCATGTTTTTAGATGAATTCAGGCTCTCAAGGAGTTTAAGGCAAGTGATTAATCGCGGCGTTTTTCCTGTCACATTTGACAAAGACTTCAGCGGCGTTATAAATAACTGTGCGGCACAAAGGACAGGCAAACCTTACGGTACATGGCTGACAGAGGAAATGATACAGGCATATATCGGACTCCACAAGACTGGGTATGCACACTCGGTGGAGTGTTGGCATGATGGGGAGCTTGCAGGGGGACTATATGGTCTTGCTTTAGGGAAAATGTTTTTTGGCGAGAGTATGTTTACAAAAGTAAGTAACGCATCAAAAACAGCGTTTGCTTTCCTTGTGGAAAAATTGATAAAATTGGAATTCCATTTAATAGACTGTCAGGTAAGGACAGAGCATCTTGTTAGCATGGGAGCCCGTGAAATTGCAGGAGAGGAGTTTCAGGCGATACTGAAAAAAGCCGTGAAAAGGCCGTTAAAAACTATATGGCAGTAGTGTCGGAGGAAATAAGAGGCAGACTTGGGTCATTTTCTAAACCGCTTAACTCTGTGCTTGAGATGGTGGGGGAAACTCCTCTGCTTGAGATTACAAGAGCAGTTGAAACCTCTGACATGGCTGGAATATTTGCCAAAATTGAATTTTTTAATCCCTGTAGCTCTGTAAAAGACAGAATCTGTAACGCGATGATAGAAAGGGCGGAGCATGACGGACTTCTTCATAAAGGGGATACAATTATAGAGCCAACCTCAGGAAACACTGGCATAGGGCTTGCCTTTGTGTGCGCCGTTAAGGGGTATAATCTGATTCTTACGATGCCGGAAACAATGAGCGAGGAGCGGCGGAGAATGCTCAGGGCATTTGGAGCAAAGTTGATTCTGACTGAGGGCACCAGTATGACAACAGCCGTGGAGTTAGCCGAAAAAATGGCCAGGGAAAACGGTTATTTCCAACCTCATCAGTTTAAAAACCCGGATAATTCCCGGGCTCACAAGGAAACAACTGCGCCTGAAATCATAGAAGAGCTTGGTGAGCCGGACGCTTTTGTAGCAGGAGTTGGCACAGGGGGCACAATAACCGGAGTGGGAGAGGTGCTGAGGGAAAAATTTGGCGGCAGGGTGAGAATTGTGGCGGTGGAGCCAGAGGGAAGCGCTGTGCTATCCGGTGCGCCTGCCGGTCATCATGGAATACAGGGAATTGGGGCCGGGTTTATTCCTGATGTATTAAACCGCGGTATAATTGATGAGATAATTCAGGTCTCCGATGAGACAGCCTATGAGTATGCGCGGCTTTTAATAAGGAAAGAAGGAATACTTGCTGGGATTTCATCTGGTGCTAATTTATACGCAGCACTGATGACAGCACGGAAATTAGGTAAGGGCAAAAAAGTTGTCACCATATTTCCGGATACCGGGGAGCGGTACCTGAGCACTCCGTTGTTTTCCGGATGGGAAAATGATGCCGATAAAACATTTTAGGATTGGATTTTGATAGCACACAGTATTTTGGAAACTATTGGATGCACGCCGCTTATACGCCTGGAGAGAGCACCAGGTTTTAATGGAGGCGGTATAAAAATATACGCAAAACTTGAAATGTATAATCCGGGGCGCTCCGTAAAAGACAGACCTGCGTATCAGATGATACATGATTCTGAGGAGTCAGGTGAGTTAACGCGCGATAAAATCATCATAGATTCAACCTCAGGTAACACCGGTATTGCATATGCGATGACAGGAGCTGTAAGGGGATACAAAGTAACAATCGTAATTCCCAAAAATGCAAGTCCGGAGCGAAAAAAGATAATCTCTGGGTTTGGTGCTGAGATAATATATTCCAGTCCGTTTGATGGCTCAGACGGGGCAATCCGTTTGGCCAGGAAAATCTATAGTGAAAACCGTGAAAAATATTACATGCCTGATCAGTACAATAACCCGTCAAACTGGAAAGCGCATTATTTAACGACAGGCCCGGAAATTTATGAGCAAACCGGAGGCTCTGTGACACACTTTATTGCTACCGTAGGCACAGGAGGCACAATTACCGGAACCGGTAAGGCGCTCAGGGAATTCAATAAAGACATAAAGGTAATCGCAATTCAGCCCGATGACGCTATGCACGGGATAGAGGGACTAAAGCACATGGCAAGCTCGATAGTGCCGGGTATATATGACTTAAACTTTGCCGATGAGACGATTTTTGTAGGCACCGAGGAAAGTTACGACATGGTGAGGCGTTTAGTTAAACTTGAGGGGCTTGCAGTAGGGCATTCATCAGGAGCGGCACTTACCGGAGCACTGACTTTGGCAAAACGCCTTCAGGCCACTGGCATAAATGAAGCCGTAATTGTCTGCATTTTCCCAGATGGCGGCGACAGATACCTTAGCCACTGTATTGATTGATGAATTTTTCATCTGATAGATATATAATCATTTATGAGGGAAAGTAGTTTGAATTTAAGTTTCACAGATAAAATCGAAGGTTTTATTCTGGGAGCATATGTTGATGTGGATGTAAATTCTGAGCTGATTGATGAATTTTTGACTGAAGAGCCGGACGATGACATCATTATTAATAAAAGCAACGAAATCTTATATCTTAATCATTTTTTTACAGGTGATAGCCCAATAGGCGGTATTACTACGCTAATTAATGTCATAAAAAACTACGACATTAAAAATCATTATACAGTTGCTGAGTTAAACCTGTTCGGTGTTGTTTTTACTGAAGTATTGGAGGCGGTAAAAAAATACTATGAATTAACTTATAACACAAACAAAACCCCTCAAGTTGTATTAGTTTAAACAAAGTTTAGAAAAGTTTTTTGCGTATTAGTTTTTCTTATAATAGCGATTTAAGCCAACTTATAAATTTTTCTGTCGTTTGGCTATCTAATACCGAGTTGCGTTCTAAAGATAAAACTAAATGTCATAGACAAAGATGAGATTGCCCTCTCCCTTAGCCCCCATAAGCGCTCAAATAAGATATTAGATAAATAGAGGCATATCATGATACAATATACAGTATGGAGGCAAAAATAATACAAGATGAATGGGAAATACTTAAGAGGTTCTTA
>JADFXG010000050.1 GCA_015233895.1 Nitrospirota bacterium
ATCTGATAGGGTATGCTTGTAAAGATAACGGCACAAGCGGCCCTGGCGGTAATAATAACGTAATTGGGTATTAGGATATTTGTTTGAAAAAACTGTCGGACACTGCCTCTGTTAAAGGGGCAGTTGTTCGGCGGTTGTAAAAAAATCAAACCAGCATAAGAATTATTTTAATAATAATTCAATCTTAATGCAATTGTAACATCCGATAAACTATTATACACAGTGATTGCTAATTTATGCAGGCTTTGCAGCGAATTATTTGATTTCCAAAGACATCATAGAATATAATAGCGCCAGTGGTTATTGAAATGATGAAACAGGAGATCGACATAGAAGTTAAAGGTTTAAATTTCTATTACTCAAACAGCGTCAAGGCGCTGAAAGATGTGACGTTTCCGATATACAAAAACTCAGTAACAGCGCTGATAGGGCCCTCAGGTTGCGGTAAGACAACACTTCTGCGCTGTTTTAACCGCATGCACGACCTCTACCCGGGTTGCAGATACGAGGGTGAGATAGCATTTAACGGAATGGATATTTTGGCTAAAGACATAGACCTTATAGATTTGCGATGCCAGATAGGAATGGTGTTTCAAAAACCGACGCCATTTCCAATGTCAATTTTTGAAAACATTGCTTATGGACTAAAATTACGCGGAATAAACAAAAGAAGCGAGATGGCGGAACACGTGGAATCAGCCCTGAGACAGGCAGCACTGTGGGATGAGGTAAAGGACAAGTTAAATGAAAGCGCCTACGCAATATCCGGCGGCCAGCAGCAACGCCTTGTCATAGCGCGCTCTCTTGCGGTTAAGCCTAAGGTGCTGCTCTTTGATGAGCCTACAAGCGCCCTTGACCCTATCTCAACTTCAAAAATAGAGGACCTTGCAATTTTATTGAAAAAAGAGGTTACAATTATCATTGTGACACACAACATGCAGCAAGCTGCAAGAATTTCAGATTACACAGGATTTATGATGCTTGGGGACCTTATCGAGTATAATAAAACTGATACGGTGTTTACAAACCCGTCAAATAAGTTGACAGAGGATTATATAACGGGAAGGTTCGGATAATGCCAATACGTGATGATGAGTTAAAATCTTTGAAAGATATGATTCTGAAAATGGCTTCACTTGTGGAAAGCGCTATAAGGGACTCGGTACGTTCTCTTATAGAAAGTAATGCTGGTTTAGCCCAATCCGTGATAGAAAACGACCACATAGTAAACGCTCTCGATGTTAATATTGATGAGGAATGTATCCGCCTCATAGCCAGACGCCAGCCAATGGGCAGAGACCTCCGGTTTTTAACAACAGGAATGAAAATAACAACAGACCTTGAGCGAATAGCTGACCATGCTGTAAATATAGCCGAGAAATCTGTCATACTGATGGAATCTCCGCCGATAATGAGTTACTCGGAAATATCACGAATGCGGGAAATCACTCAGATGATGGTTAAAGACGCCATAGACTCTTTCGTAAACGAGGATAAAGCCCTCTCTGTGGCCGTAATCAACAGAGATGACGAGGTAGATGACCTCAACGATACGATTATTGACGGGCTGCTCTCTATTATGACCCACAACCCCGACAGCATAATTCAGGCATCTCAGTTGATTTATATTTCAAGGAATCTGGAGCGCATTGCCGATCATTCAACAAACATCTCAGAGGTAGTAATTTACATGGTGGAGGGCAAAATAGTCCGCCACATGGCAGATATTTCACATCTAAAGGCCTAAAAACAGGCGTACAGGTTTTTGCTCATTGACTTTATGGAGGTTTGATGTACTTAAAGGAGAACGAGTTTGCGGAGCTTAAGGATAAAATCCAGAAAATGGGCGCACTCGTTGAAGATGCCGTAAGAAACTCCGTTACATCTTTGCTTGACAGGGATGTGGAACATGCTGAAATAATAATAGATGGTGATACTCCGATAAACACCTTTGACAATGAGTTGGATGAGTATTGTATAAAACTGATAGCACTCAGGCAGCCTGTAGCCAAAGACCTCCGTATGATTACAACTGCCATGAAAATCACCACAGACCTTGAACGTATAGCCGATAATGCCGTAAATATAGCCGAACGAACTATCGAACTTGCCGATGAAAGATACATAGCCTCACACATAAGTTTTCCAATTCTAAGAGACATCACTTGTGGTATGGTCAGAGATGCGGTGGGGTCATTCGTAAAAGAGGATAAATCGCTTGCCTTTGACGTTATGTCACGTGACAAAGAGGTGGATGCAATAAATGAAAAAGTTCTCCACGACCTTCTCTCTATGATGTTAAACGACTGTGATGCGTCTATCCCCGCAACAAAGCTCAGTTATGTATCTAGGTATCTTGAAAGAATCGGAGACCATGCCACAAACATAGCTGAGATGGTGATTTATATGATAGAAGGGCAGATGATTAAGCACAAAGCTGATAAAGACTCTTTTGACATAAATGCCTTAAACCAATAGTCTATGTCTTCTGTGGTAGTGATAGGGGGCGGGCTTGCAGGCTCTGAGGCCGCATGGCAGGCAGCGAGGTTTGGTGTACCGGTAACATTGTACGAAATGAGGCCAGATGTACAAACCGAGGCACACAGGACAGGGCTTTTGGGTGAGCTTGTATGCTCTAACTCCCTGCGGTCAGATCTGCCCGATACCGCCCACGGTTTGCTTAAACAGGAACTCACCATGTTTGGCTCTCTGATTATGGAGGCAGCAAGGCATACATCCGTGCCTGCCGGTTCCGCACTGGCTGTTGACAGAGCTCTGTTTGCCAAGTACATAACAAAGGCTATTGAGTCAAATCCACAAATAGAAGTCATAAGACAGGAGTGTTCAGAGTTATCAAGGCTCAGTCCGATAGGTTTTGACGGCTCTCCAATTGTCTATGTCTTAGCCACAGGGCCTCTTACTTCTCAGTCAATGTCAAATAGTTTGGCTCAGATTTTAGGCCATGACTCACTGTTTTTCTATGACGCTATTGCTCCGGTAATTGATGCCGAAACGATTGATTACTCAAAAGTGTTCAGTGCCTCGCGTTATGGTAAAGGTGGCGACGATTATATAAACTGTCCGATGGACAAGGAATGTTACCTTACATTTTATGACGCATTGGTTAGTGCCGATAAGGTAAATGTCAGAGATTTTGAGGACAATAAAGTGTTTGAGGGCTGTATGCCGATAGAGGTAATGGCCTCCCGCGGAGTAGATACGCCGCGCTTTGGCCCAATGAAGCCCGTTGGACTCATTGACCCTGAAACTGGCAAAACTCCCTACGCTGTGGTGCAGCTACGGACGGAAAATAGCGAAAAGAGCGCCTATAATATGGTAGGGTTTCAAACCAGACTAAAGTATCCTGAACAGCAGAGGATTTTTAGAATGATTCCGGGGCTTAAAAATGCGGAGTTTCTCCGCTTTGGCAGTGTTCACAGAAACACCTACATCAACTCCCCTGCGTGTCTGACCACAGAGCTTGCAATAAGGGGTCATGAGCACATACTTGTTGCCGGACAGATTACCGGCGTTGAGGGCTATCTTGAGTCAACAGCAATGGGACTTTTTGCCGGTATCACTGCAGCAAGGAAAGTCAAAGGGTTTTCGTTTGCCACTCCTTCTGAAACAACGTCTATAGGCGCACTTATTAAATATGTAACGTCAGAGAAGACACACGGTGCTTTTCAGCCATCCAATATAAATTTCAGCCTCTTTCCCCCTCCTGAGGTTAAGACAAAAGACAAAAGTGTGCGGCGGCAATTGATTGTAAAACGGGCGCTTGCGGAGATTGATGGGTTTATTAAAACAGCATATAGATGATTTTTTAAGATACATGGCCGTGGAGGTAAATGCCTCAGAGCATACACTAAGGGCATACACTAAGGACCTCGAGGAGTTTTTAAAAATCACCGAAAAAAGTGATGCCGAAGATACCGACCTGTATGATATAAGGGGGTTTGTAGCCTCCCAAAGCCGGGCAGGGCTTGCAAAGTCAACTGTAGCCAGAAGGCTTGCCACAGTTAAGTCATTTTATAAGTATCTCAGAGCTCAGGCAGTTGTGGACAACAATCCAACAAGACTTGTTCCTACTCCAAAAGCGCCCCGTCCGCTTCCAAAATTCTTAAGCGTGGATGACATCTTTAACATGATAGAGAAAACCGCAGGGATGGGATTTCTCATGGCAAGAAACAGGGCAATCATTGAGCTTTTTTATTCAAGCGGACTTAGAATCAGCGAGCTTACCGGCAGTAACATGGAGGACATAAACCTCAATCAGGGGCTTATAAAGGTTAAGGGCAAAGGAAAGAAAGAGCGAATTGTGCCGGTTGGAGAGCCAGCAGTTAAGGCAATAAAGATCTATCTGATAGAACGGCTACTGATTAAAAAGGCAAAAGCAGACACTGTAAAAAAAGGCACGCCAAAAAAAATCACAGAGGATGATGCAGGGGCACTTTTTTTAAACTCGGGGGGCAGAAGATTAACGGTGAGGCATATCAGGCGGGTAGTGGTAAAATTTGCCCGTCTCATAGGTATTCAAGGCAAGATGGGACCTCACACATTAAGACATACCTTTGCAACGCACTTGCTTCATGGCGGGGCAGATCTCAGGGTGATTCAGGAGCTTCTTGGCCACTCCTCACTCTCTACCACCCAACGCTACACACATCTGGACATCGAACACCTTATGGATACATACGACAAGAGCCACCCTCTGGCTAAGTAACAAAAACGCTTTTTAAACATTCTTTCCCAAAAACTCCTTCAATTCATCCACAGAACCGGCTTTCTTAATAAGATTTTTAAACTCCTCAAGTTTATCTATAGTATTTATAGCTCTAACTATGTTCATCAGCTCAAGAGTGGCTAACCCGTATTTGAGTTCAAGCCCCAACTCAATACCTTCAAGCAACCCTTCCCGCTTACCCTCAAGTAAACCCTTCCGTTCACCTTCAAGTAACCCCTCCTCCTTACCATCCAAATAAAGCACATCTTTTGTTATGTCTATAGTTACCGGCATTTTCTTAACCTCCCTTTTTACAGATTCTGTCAAATCCCTTAACCTTGACAGAGTTAATAATTTTAAAACATAGTCTCTTCTTTCCTCAAGTGGCAATTCATATAATTTTGCAAGGATTCCCTTTATTGTACTATCGGCATTTTCCGTCTTACAAAGTATTGCTAAAACATTGTCAGCAGGGTCATCACTTTCAAGCAACTCACGGCAATCAATATCTCTGATGTCTATTATCTTGTACTTGAAATGCAAACCTGGTATATTGATTTCGTTTCGCATGTTTAGCTTCCCATTACCTACGTATAAAACCAATTGGTGAACAGGCACTCTATACTCGCAGTATATCAGATGTAAATATCCCAGCTCCCTGCAATCCATGTCTTTATCGTTTTGGGCTTGCATTTCAACATGAAATATTGAGTTATCGGGAAGTTCCAAAAGCAAATCGGGCTGTCGATATTTAATTTCAGGAAATTGCACGTCCAGAAACTTTGCTGTCTCAAATCCCGTCAATATCTTCATGAATTTTCGTGGCAATGCTTTCAAAATACTCTTAAGAGTAATATCGTAATACTGTGGCATTCAACCTCCCTACACTCTGTTTTATTATAATAACATTTTTGGCTACTTTTGTTACATATAAGAAATATTTTCCTTGACATTACTTTTTTTATTTGTTTATTATCCATTTCGACAATTTCAAATAGTGTTTTAGGAGGAGGAGTTATTGGCTTGTAAATTACTGAATATAGACTGTATTCAGTTCAATCGTCTCCAATTAACACCGAAGCATTTGAACTGTCAGCGGTTTACCTTGCGCAGTCGTTCAGTTTGATAAAGAGATTGTAGAAGTGTTTTATGAGAAGAATATGATGTTAAATAAATAATGGTCAGGGGGTGGTTAAAGATGAATTTTGTGTAGAAGTTCATGTAATGTTGAAAAGCATTTTCTTATACAAACGCTCATTGAGCATACTAAAAAAAGGGAAGGTTACGAGGAGTTAAATAATGATTAGAACAAGAAATGTAGTATTATTTTTTTTGGTAATAATGTTGGTATTGGCCTTACAACATTATACGATAGAAGCAAGCTCAGAAGATTCCGCCCAAAATACTGTTACTTTTACAGTCAACGAAGCTCCCACCGCAATCGCTATCGGTATCTATAAAAACATCCCAGTCCCTGTGCCCTCTACCGTTACTTACAACACCGTTACCTATGCTATCACCGTTTTACCCATCAAAAATGCAGCCGGTAAAACCACTAATAAAGCAGGCAATGTTAGCACTACCGCAGCTGTTGATAACAGCAATACCACAACAACGACCTCAAAAATGCCAGACAACGCAACAAAAACGCCAGACAACACAACAAAAACCACCACAACAACAACAGCAAAATATGAACAGTTCCCATATGAAAACTATAATCAATACTTCAATAATAGTCAGACATGTTCCAAAGGCTCTGAAAATGATACGATAAAAACCTGTGCAAGAATTTATGCAGGTTATGAATTTAGTAAAGTAAATACAATGTTTGATAAGGCACAACCCCGGATTGGTCTTTTATTCTTCAACTGGTTCAGACCTGCTAATAGTGGAAAATCTGACAGTAATTTTGGTTACTATGGTTTTCAATTCCCCGTTAATGTAATGTTAACAAGTTCTGATGAGGTAGCTATAAGTAGTACAGCAGATTCAACAGCAAAAACTGTTAATTCGGGAACTAATAAAAGATTTGAACTTGAAATCCCTGTGTTTGCACCTCTGTTGGCAGTTGGTACTGATAATATGTCCAAAGTATATACTAACACCACATCACACTTTGATTTGCTGGGACCAGAGTTTATATATAGAGCAAATTATGTTGATCCCCAGAATAGTGATGTTGCCAGGTATAATAATGCTTATTATCTAGGACTTAGACTATCAAGGAATCCAGAGACATACGTTCAGTTACTTGTAGGCAAAGATGAGAGTCTAACATCAAAACGTATGGAATTATCGGGGCAACTGCCATTAGTAAGAATTTCAAACACATTCTATTTATATGGCGGTGTTAAGGCCAATTATGGTGTATTTAACAGACAAAGCAATGAAGCCGATTCGTTAAAAGTGTATTTCTCTGTCAACCTGGATCCTTTTGCAGCTATTGGTAGTATGTTTGGTTTTACGTCTGATAACCAAACTAAGTAAGAGGTAACATACTACGAGGTTAACTTAGGTAGAGAGTTTTCTTTTAGATAGGTACATTTAAAAAATGACTGGATTCCCGCTTGCAGACGGGAATCCAGTTTGTTTCTTTATATCTTAAAACGCAGACTGAGACCGTAACAATTGAACAATATTCTAATAATTTGATATATCACGCAATTTCTAAATGCAAATTTTTATTATAAATGTTGGCAATCTTCTCAAGAGTTTTAACTGTGGGATTACATTTATAGAGGAACTAAGTACATTTTTATACTATCATAGCAATTAACGTAAAAAATGAATAAAAAATAAATTGTTACTTTTGTAACACATTAAAAATATTAGAAAATTTTGCTTGACATTTCATTTTTACTTCGCTTACTATCCATTCAAAGAGTTTCAATAAGTGTTTTTTGGGAGGGAGAGGATATGTTGGTTTGTAAATTACAGAGAGTAAGTTTTAGTGGCGCAGTTTTTGCTTCTCTCTCTCTCTCTCTCTCTTATAACATACCATATAATAAGAAACTCTCTCTGCCGATTTAAAAACTCTTCGTTTAACGATACATTTGTCCCATACATAGCCTATCTTCAGTTTAATTGTCTTCAGAATCTTTATGAACTATACTTGGGGGTCATAATGAGTACGGAGAAAACCAATGCTTACAACTGAAGAGATAACTGTAGAGGTATTAAAGTCAATAACGGTGCCACTTTTAAAGCGTGTGCAAAGCAGCAGTGGGTTTAAGCCTTGTTCGGAGGAGATAATAAAGGGAATATCAAATACTGTCAAACTGGAGGAGCTGGAACTTTATCAGTTTATTGACCACGTTAAGCAATATGTCGCTGCTATAAAAATAGCTTATAGATTTCCTTCTGACAAGCGGCCTTTTAACGAACTTATTGGTAGGTTTCTTGAAATGTTTGAAAATATCGGCGGGTTTAACGCAAAAAAATACAACAAAAAAATTGATGAATTCGTTTGTACAAATCATGACAAGATAATCAGCTCCGACACTTTAAACATAAAAATAGAAAAGATGCTTGAAATGGCTCTTGAATTTACAGAAACAGTTGAAAACGAACATGCTAAACGAAAAAAATATCTCACAACAAAAAGGTCAGCTAAAGCTGATAAACTTGATACGGAGGACATGTAGTTAATGAATAATAAAAATATTTCTGAACAATATTCAAACAATATAATTCCTTTTTTTGAAATACTTAACGAGGAGGACATCCGGTGGATTATTGATAATGGAGTGGAAAAAATTATCGGCGCAGATAATGTAATTATAGATAAATCTGAAGAGAAAAGTTCATTGTTTGTTTTGATTGATGGTTTTGTTGAGGCAGCTCATGATACTAAGAAAAGGTTATCTGTTTTAGGTCCAGGCAATTTTTTAGGAATGAATTCTTACCTTATAAAAACAAGACCTTTATTAGTATTTAAGGCAATAAATGAAGTTACTATTCTTGAATTGTCTGCTGATATGCTTAAACAAAAAATTGACTCTGACCCACGTTTTGCACTTAGGTTATATCGGGCTTTATCTATTTCATTGGTTATTAGATACAATAAATCTATTGAGTATATAAATCATATTTCCCCTGAAGTGGTTGATAATATTGCTGGCAATGAGACAATGCAGAAGATTATCCCAATCCTTGATGAATTCAAAAAACTAATTCTAAAAGCTGATAAAGAAGCAAAACAAAGCGGTAACATCAGTGACGAAACAACTGACAAGGTTCTTTGTTTATCAAGAAGTTTTTCATATGAATTTTACAATCAGATATGTTCAAATAATACTCTATCAACAGAATTAAAAGAAGTAATAGGATACCGATGTCAACAGGAATTTCTGCCGTATATATTACTAACAAACGCAGCTAACGCTATGTATTCAAAACCAAGAGGTTATGCTGGTGATTATCTGACGATAAAAATGATATATGACAATATCCCTGAGGGGAAAAGCGCTGTTGGCGTTTTGATTGATACGTGCTTTTTAGAGGAACCGGCAGCGAAAGCGGTTAGAAACAGAAAAAATATTATTATAAATGAAGTTAGACATCTTTTAGAAAATAACTCAGAGAGTAATATTTCTATTACCAGCCTTGCTTGCGGGCCTGCTGAAGAAATTTTTGATATTTACACTTCTTTAGAGCGTACTGGAAAGTTAAAAATTACATTACTCGATTTTGATATACAGGCATTAGCATTTGTTGCAGAAAAGTTGGAAAAACTGAAACTAAACAAAAATGTAACTTTATTACATCAAAACCTGATATACTTATTAACTAAGAAGGAAATTCTTCAAATAAAAACGCAGGATTTAATATATAGTATTGGCCTTATAGATTACTTTAACGACAGCTTTGTTGTTCGTCTGTTCAATATGATTTATGGTTATCTAAAGCCAGGCGGGAAAATTATGATTGGTAATTTTCACCCGCGAAATACATCCAGAGGATATATGGATTATATTCTTGAATGGAAACTGATTTATAGAACAGAAGAGGATATGAACCGTTTATTCTTAGAGTCCTTGTTTAAGAGAGAATGTACAAATATTCAATTTGAGGAGGAAGGCATTAATCTGTTTGCCGAGTGTATAAAAGAATAGAGTATTTGGTGTTGTTTTGGTTCAGATGTAAAAGGTATTATAAGTAATGTTAAAGAGGGGTAAGCCTTCAAACTTAGAGGAAGTTGTTGACATATTAAAAGAACACAGAAGTATTCTTGTTGATAAATACGGCATTGTCGAAATTGGGGTGTTTGGTTCTTATGTAAGAAATGAGCAGAAGCACGGCAGCGACATTGATATTGTAGTACAGCTGAAACGTGAGACTAAAACGCTCGATAATTTCATAGGTTTAAAATCTTATCTGCAAAAAAAGCTGCGAGCTAAGGTTGATATAGTACTCAGGGATGGCCTGAAAGAAACGTTAAAGAAGTACATTTTACAAGAGGCAGTTTATGTCTAAAAGGGATTGCTAAATATCATGGGTTTGAGAAACATTATCGTTCATGAATATTTTGGGATAGATATGGAATTATTATGGAGTATAATTAAAGTGGATATTCCACAGTTAAACAAAGAAATGGAAAATCTTATAGACAAATAATATAATTGAACAATATTTTGATAATTTGAATATCACGCAATATCTAAATGCAAAATTTTACTATAAATGTTTGCAATCTTCTCAAGAGTTTTAACTGTGGGATTACATTTATTCGGATTTTCTAAGAGAGTGTTCAAAAAACTGTGTCATGAACTCTAAGTAGAGAGCATATTTTGAAAATTGTATTTTCAGAAACTGCATAACAGAAATATAATATCAGTTATGAAAAAAGAAAGGAGGGATGACACGAT
>JADFXG010000051.1 GCA_015233895.1 Nitrospirota bacterium
TAAAAAAAACGGGCAGACTAATCAGCCTGTATCATTGAAGAAGACGGTGTCACTGAAGAAGACTGTGTATTTGATAAAGACGGTGTATTTGATAAAGACGGTGTCACTGAAGAAGACTGTGTATTTGATAAAGACGGTGTCACTGAAGAAGACTGTGTATTTGATAAAGACTGTGTCACAGAAGAGGACTGTGTCACAGAAGAGGACGCCCCCTCCTTGTCATTGCTGTCTTTTTTCTTGTCATTCCCGCCTACGAGCGGGAATCCAGTCTTTTTCAGTGTATCCTCATTTGACATAAAGTCCTCATTCAACATTTGCCCGTCATGATCTTTTAATAAATCGGCGATTATCGGCGTTACGAAATAATATTTAACCGCGTCTGTATCGCTTGTCTTAACTGTTGAAATCTCAATAAGAGTCAGATTGCCTAAATATTCCAAATCAGTTACCGCAGCACCCTCAGGCTGCTCCTTAAGCGCCTTAAGTTGAACCGGAATTCTAAAATTTGAAAACAGATACAAAACCCTTTTTTGCTCAACACTTACCAGCTTTAGTAACTCATTAAAAACAAGATTCAGCGCCATCTCAGACCTTACGTCTTTAACTTTTGCAGCTAAAACCGCTTTCATCCCGATTATCGTTTGCAGCGACTCTGTGATTTCCGATTTCTTGCTCTTATAAATCTCGTTAAAGAACTCAAGAGCGCGGAAATTCCCGCCCAGATTTTTATGTAAAAATCTCACAAAATCAACAAACTCAGCTTCTTGCTTATCAAAAATCGTATCTAAATAGAATTTCTTGTTTAGCTCATGATGAATTTCAAACAGTTCCAGATATTGGCACTTTTTCCAGTAATCGTTAAACCCGATGTTGTTTAAATTGACCTCGATTATATTTGCAAGTCCGGGGATCGCATACCTGCCGGTTAAAACCAGCTGTACGATCTTCTCGTTACAGAGATGTTTTATCACCTCGTAAATGTCATTATATTCGCTATGAAAATTACCGGTTGAAACATCCTGAAAAGTCTCAAGATTGTCAAACACTAACACGGGGTCAAATTTTTCTACATAAGCATTTAATAAAACATCAATCTTATCCAAAGCCTTTTCTGTAGATTTTGCACAAAGAATAGCGTTCATGAATTTTTCTGAGCTGGTTTTCATCATATTAAGTTCAATTAATTTCAAAACATCGTCAATAGAGCGCACCTTATCAGTAATAATTACTGGTATCGTTTTAGCTGGATTCTTACTTATAGCGCGCTGAACCATATACTCGGCCATCGTGCTTTTACCGACTCCTCCCTGACCCTTCAGCATGATAGGTCTCTTATCAAAAAACGGCTCAAAGACTTTTGCTTTCTCAGCTCTGCGCCTGACAAACATAAAACCCGCCTTATGAGCCAATGATATTTGTTTTCCTTCGGTCACATACTGATATGTTGTTAATTCCAGAGGAACAGGAGCGCTATTCCAATCCACAAGGTTTTCAATTTTACGTGAGACGTAGAGATTTGGAATCATCCACTGTTGCGTTGAATAGCCGGTCTTAGCAGCTTGTTGTTCATAAACTTTTAGCCTATTTAGTGCGTTTGTAAATGCCTTAGTAATGGGCAGTTTTTTTGCAAGCTCTTTATAAAGCTCTGCCGTGAAAAATATTGCATGGTCGTCTATTACAGACATTCCCATAGAAACAACAGCCGGAGTATTAACGTTTAAGAGTTTGCTGGTTTATGCCGCTTAGGATTTTCTCGGAGCCGCCCTGAACGGTCTGACACGAGGACAACACAACAAGCGGGATTTTATAATCGGGGTTAAAATTGATCGCTTTAGCGAACTTATCTTCATCTGTTAATTCACCTTTTAACGTATAGTGATTTTCTAACTGTAAATACCCTTTATCGTTTTCAAATTTTTTACCATCTTTATCCTTTTTGCCTTCCTTAAACACGCCGTGGCCGGAAAAGTGCAGAATGTGGTATTGGTTAGTTTCAATTTTTGCTTTTAAAGCGTCAAGGGAACCGTCATCGGTATAGTCAATTTGTACATGACCGGTTTTAAGAAGTGGTTCAAAGGCTTTTAAAATGTCGCCCTCTTCTTTTTCGTAAGAGAGGCGCTCCTTTAATTCTAAATCAAGCGGTGATGAAATCATAATAAGGATTTTTAGCGGTGCTGCCACATGCGGTGTAAAATCGGCGCAGTTTTTATCACTTATTTTAGCGGGTGTTTTTAATAGATGCAGGGTTTCGATGTCACCGAGCCGTGTTTTAGTGTCGGACTCAACGGCAAGCGGCCACGGGAGATTCAGGATTTCGTTGTCATCGTCAAGCAGCCGCAGCACATAATGATTGCCGGTTTCAACGGCATCTTTAAGAATTGTTTTTACATCAGGGTTAGCGGCGATAACATTTGATAGTTCATCTTTCAGAGGGTCAAGGATTTTATCGTTGACGATTCCATGATTTTCCATCGCCTCGTTAAATTGTGAACCGAGTTCTTTTAGTTTCGTTCGTTGTTCGGCAGAAATATCAAGCGTAACGTCTTTCCATTGCATAGTAGCCCTCGTCCTCGTTCCGTATGAAATGTACTGTCCAAATTATAACTCAGAATATGGAGGAGATTGCAAGGGCACAGAGGAAACGTTGCGGAGCAATCTACAAGATTGCACCAACGCAGGACTTAGCCGTAATTAACATAATCCATTAAGTCACAACACAATAATCGTGTTCTCTCATCTTTGTCTTGTGCCGATAGGTAGAAAAAGCCGTTTTTTTCATAGAAATTTATTATATTTGGATTGTTATAAGCATCAACCGTTATAAACCTGCATCCGGTCTTATTATTATCGGCGAACGAGTCTTTTATATAGTCAAATAACAGCGTTCCATAGCCTTGTCTCTGATAATCTTTATGAACACCTAAACGGCCTATTTTAACTGCAGGAAAAGTAGTGTAACGTTTTTTATCCGGAAAACGTTTGCTGATTCTTTTAGTACGGTCTATCTTGTCATTCAGAACACTATAAAAAGCAATTGTTTCCCGATCGCTTTCTAAAATGTATGTAACGGCAAGTAACTGTTTAAGATGTTCTTTGGACTGATTGATAAAGAAATCGTTTAAATCGTCCTCTCCACAATCAAAAGGCTTTAACTTATAATTTAAATTAAGCCGTATGAAACTATAGTCATTCAGGGAACTTGGCAATATTTTTTAGCTTTGCAGCGTTTTCTTTTATTCTCTTTCTTTCCTCATCCGATATCTTATGTAAACCGGCTTCCGATTCTGCTGCCCGTTTCCAGAAGTTATCAGCATCTTTCCCTTTTAACACGGGAGTTGCTTTAATCGGTAATGCCATTTGACCCTCCTTTAACTCAGAAACATACTATATCAATTATAACTCAGAATATGGCAGGGATTGCAAGGGCACAGAGGAAAGGCAGCCACAGGGGGCTGCCCCTACAAGGGCGCAGACATTAGTGGCGGGATTGCTCCAACGCAGGCGGGCAAAAACTATTCCTTGTATAATTGCACGAATTCATCAACAGTCAGTCCTGCTTTTTTGATTTCATGACATAAGACAGGTTCTTTTATAGGTTTTCCTTTGTGGTATGGTAAAACAACAGCCACCTCATTCTTAACGAGCTTTACGTGGCTGCCTCTTTGAGATTTAAACTCCCAACCCGCTTTTAGGAATGTCTTTATAACTCTGTCAGGGTGTAAATTACTAAGTTTACCCATCAGGCGATATTTGCCTGAGCACCTGCCGTGTCTTCAAGATAAAGCTCCATAGCCTCTTTTATCATTTCAAGACACTCCTCTGCCGTCTCTCCCTGAGACACCACGCCGAGAGCGGGAGACTCTACCCAAAAACCACCCGCCTCCGTATCAGGATGCAAAATAACCTCATACCGCTTACCGTAAACCATTACCATATCTTTGTCAGCAGTTATCATTATACTAAACACTAATACTATTTGATACAAAAATGCAACCGCGTTGTTTCCTTTATCTGCGCCATCTGCGGATTAATCTTTTTTTGAATTACTTATTTACAGCCACAGGCTTACCAAACAAATCCATCTGTCTGATACGTTTTCCAGAGGCTGTATCCCAAACCGACACCGTACCGTTCCATAACCCAGCTACCACTGATTTCCCATCCGGCGTAAGCGACAACGATGAGACATGTCTTGAACCCTCCGGGAAAACCGCCGCCTCGTTGCCTGAGGATATGTCCCACACCCGGATAAGCCCTGTGGCCCCGCCCGATACGGCATACTTGTCATCCGGAGTGATTACTATAGAGGACACCGCGGCAGTGTGTCCCATAAGCGCTTTTACTTCACGCCCCAGCTCTGTGTCCCACACTCTGACCGCCCCGTCATACCCCCCCCCTGTCAACATAAACCGCCCCGATTTACTTATCGCTATTGTCTTTATGTCCTTAGTGTTGCCGACAAAGGTTTTTATCTCTGAGGCCGATTTAATATCCCAAAGTTTCAACCTGTTATCCATCCCCGCCGACACTGCATACCGCCCGTCTGCGGTCACGGCTATTGCCACAATGTTGCTCTTTGGGCCGGTAAAAGCCGATAACTCCCTGCCTGAGGTTATGTCCCACAGTTTTAATTTGTCGTTTTTGGCGGCACTTAACAGCTGATTGCTGCCTGCCACTAACGCTATAGCGTTTATCTGGTCTTTGTGGCCGGCAAAGGTTTTTAGTTTTCTCCCTGTCACAGCGTCCCAGCGTTTGACTGTGTTGCCGACAATTCCAACCACTGATTTCCCGTCCGGCGTCAGAAACGCTGATTTAATCGGATGAATGTTGCTTGTAATTTCACTAACCACAGCGCCGGTTTTGATGTCTGTGATTTTGACCTGCCCGGAGCTGTCTATCATCTTGTTGCGTGCGCCGCCAACCGCAATGAACCTGCCATCTGTTGATACATTTACTGAGGTAACATCACCGTTAAACCCTGCCGGTTTAAAGAGAGTTTTATCACTTGCTGTGTCTGCATGGGCTCCGGGCTGAAGCCTATAAACTGTCACCTGGCTTATCCCCGGTGACGTAAACTGCCCGTATATGTCCGGAACCGGCATGTTGCCAATTACCGGGCCATCATGAATAGCAAAGGTTACCGGTGCGTAGTACTTTGCGTATTTTAACGGGGGATACAGAGGCTCTGCCGGTGTATCCTCCGATACGCACTCCGGAAATATCCACTCCGGCAGAGTCCGGAAATCCACTGTCTCTATAAATCTTGCATTAATCACACGCATACCGGTGTAAAACATCAGGGCAAACTCCGGGCATGACGACAGTACCGTATCGGTGGGTTTACCTGCTTTTTGCAAGTAATTGACCGTATCCTCTAATTGGTTTGACGAGTCAGCCAGAGTGTTTTTTATCAGATTATAGACCGTAATTTTTGGGTAGTGCATCACAAGCATAGGTTCATTTAAAGACTTAAACGGATATGCGCTTACATAGGAGATATAGTTTGTAAAACATAAAAGACATATCAGAGGCAGCCTAAGCCACACAGGACGCACATAGTTTGCCAGAATAAACACTATCAAAAGCACAAAAACCGGTATAAGATGCACTATATATCTTATGTAAATTTCCGGAGCAAGTGAGACGATAGCCAGGTTAAAAGGTATGGTAAGAACCAGAAACGCCATAATATCTTTCTGAAGTGCTGGCACATTTGGCAGGACGCCACCCCTTGTGTTTGGAACTATCCACCGAAACAGATAGTACGCAGGCGGAATAAAAATCAAAACAAAAGGGAAAATATTGAAATGAATCTCAGAAATATAAAACTGTAGTTTAGAGACAATATCCCCCCTGCCCATAAGACCAGACTGGCCCCAGGGCTTTGCATATATCAGCCACGGTAGCGCAATAAGTGAAAAAGCGCTTATGCTGATTAAAACGGAGGGCAAAAATCCTTTATTTCTTTTGCGGGTAAAAACTGCCAAAATCCATATCGCAAAAACACTGCCGCCCATGACGATGTAGTTTGTGTAAAACTGCAGGGCCAGGCTGGCAGTTAAGATGGCAATTCCGGATTTTCTTTTTCCGGTTAAGATGTTGTAAAGGGCAAGGATTAGTAAAATCTCTGCAAATATCACGATAGAGTAGTATCTGCACTGCCTTGCATGGAGAACAAACAGCTCAGATGCGGCAACAAGGGCAGCCGCCGAGATTGCCGCTTTATGTGATTTGAATATGCGGTAAGACAGCAGTGCCATTAAAAACACGGCGGCAGCTCCTGTTGTGGTAAACGGAATGCGTCCGGCGGTAGTCGTAAAGCCAAAGGTTTTAAAAGACGCTGCGGCAAGGTATTCGTCCAGCCATGGCCGCCATGTTACTATGTTGGATTTGTTTTCAAATATGGAGGGGCCATAGAGGGAAATGTAGTTTTTGCCGTCATAGGCTTTGGGTATGCCAAATTTAGTAATGCTTACCGCAAGGTCTGCCGTTTCCGCCTCGTCAGCCCAAAAATACCGGTCGCTAAGATTGTAAAACAATATGAAAACCGTATATATGCAAAGGGCTGCATACAAAAGCGAATCAAACACCGTTACAGATTTAAGCGGTTTTATGGGATTTTCGTACAAATCACTCCTCACCCCGTATTTTACAATAATTTATTATTTCATGCTGCAAATTTCTAAGAGGGTTTGGAATCTTCTTAGCAGGATTTGGAGTCTTTTCCCAACAAATAAGTGTTAATCAGTTTAGTTGATGAAAAGACGATTTCCTCTTGTGTGAATCTGATTTCAGCTCCGATTTCTTTAACGACGTCAAATTCCCGCTGGATTTTACCGGTGGGATCCACCAGTTTTTCAAACTCCTGGCCTTTAACATAAATGTCAGGCCTGAGCAGCCTCAGAGTTTCCTCTGCGGTAGGCCATTTGTTTATAGCGACAAAATTGACACATGCAAGGGCTGCAATGCTTTCGGCTCTCAGAGTTTGGTTAAAGACGGGCCTGCCCGGACCCTTATCAATATAGATATCCGGACTAACTGTCACAACAAGGATGTCTCCCATTTTTTTAGCTGCCTGAAAGTGCTTAATATGCCCGGGGTGCATCAGATCAAAGCAGCCGTGGCAGTGCACGATTTTCTTTCCCTCAGATTTTAACTGCTTAAGTGTTTTAGCCAGCTCCTCAAGCGGTGTTATTACCAATTATGTTTCCCCCTTCATATATAACCCTTCCGTGATGTGCAGCTGGGTAAACAATTGTGCCTATCACGTCCTTATACCGCTTAAACTCATCAGGCGTTTTCACAATAATATCCTTTGGTACGGAAATATCCCGCAGAAGTTTTCTCAATGGAACAGCCCTTTTATGCGGCGCTTCAACTGTGTCAGTGATAATCATAATATCCAGATCGCTGTCTGTTGTCGGTTTTCCATATGCATACGAGCCAAACAATATTATCTTTTCAGGACTGCAAAAGGCGGCTATCCTTTGGACAATTTCAGTAATTGTCTCATCTACGTTCACAAAAACTCCTTTTGGTAGTCAAACAGTTACGCAAAAATATCCTTAATATTGACCTCTAAACCTTCGATAATTTTAGATTTAATAACGCCTTCAAGCTCTGCAAAAGAGTACTTTATGTACTTAGCGTTTTCTATTATAAAAATCTCCACAGCCAGAAACTCCGGAATTACAATCCAGTACTCCGGCACTTTGTATCGTTCATAGACAGCCTTTTTTATTTCGGTATCTTTCTCATACGTTCCCGCAGACACTATCTCACAGACCATATCAGGCACCCCTCGTATCCAGTCCTGAAAGATCGCCATGTTTTCATTTCGAATAAATAATATATCGGGTTGAAGCCTGTTTTCTCCCTCCTCAAATATAACGTCAAGTGGAGCAAGGTACACATTGCCGGTGTTATTTTTTTTGACATACTGACGAATAAGAGCGTATAAGTTTCCCACTATATTTTGATGTTTTCCAAACGGGCTGGGCCCCATGATTTCCTCCCCATTGATGATTTCCGTCAAATCCAGGTCTCTCTCAATCGTTTGCATAACCGTCATGGAGTATTCTAACACAGGTAATTGCGCTTTGTCGCTTTGCGAAAAAGAGTAATACATGGTATAATTTAGTATGTCGTTAACTGTAGAAAAAAGCGCAGCCTCATAGGTTGCCGAATATGGGTGGAGCCCAAACAAAACCACTCTTGAGACTTTTGAAAAGACTGACAGAGGAGAAGACTTAACCTGGTTTGAAAGCATTGACGGTTTGTTGAAAGATTTGGTTATCAACGAATGATGTACAAGCCTGTTCGTAGGGGGCAATTTAAGTAAGATATTAAACAGATACTAAAGCGCGGTGCCGATTTAGAGCAAGTAGCTGCCAAAAAGGTAATATAATGTAATGGTGGAGAAAAAGGACTGGATCCCGCAACAAGTGCGGGATGACAAAGGGGTGGTTCTTATCCTGTCATTCCTGCGAAGGCAGGAATCCAGTTTTTTATTTATATCTTTGAACGCAACTCGAGACCGTTGCAAAATTCCCAAAATGTGGGAAAAGTATTTCCCAATTAATACCGAGTAGCAGCCTAAAATATAATAATGATGAGATTACCACGTCGCTAT
>JADFXG010000052.1 GCA_015233895.1 Nitrospirota bacterium
TTTTTTAACTCAAAATGGCGTCCTTGTCCCGTAAGTCCGGCTTTACTTTAGTTGAAATAGTGGTTGCAATGTTTATTGCAGGTGTGCTTTGTGCATCAACAGTGATACTTTGGGATATTACAGGCCAATTTTATTTCCATAGCAGTCTTAGCCAAAAAGCGATTTTTGCGCTTAACTCTCAAACTGAACGTTTAACATCACTCTACAGGTGGTGCGACTTATATGCTCACACCACCCACTCATCGGACAATATCTCCTATCACAGTGGTTACGTAACAACCTGTAATTATGACTTTTTTAAAACTAATGCAGCAGATTTCACCCAATGGGAGGATGTGTTTTACGATTCAACAAGCGGCTATGATACAGTCTATATAGACAAGAACAAGAACGTGGTTGGGAAACTTTACTGGACTGAACAGACGGTCTATGACTGTGGGATGTGCAGCACAACCGGCGGCAATTGCGGCGGCTCCGGCGATGAGTTTGGCACATACTCAGGTTTAAAAACAAGTGACGCACTGTGTCTTACGGTTAATTTAGACTATCCCTACAGATGGGATAACGACACGTTATCACTCAAAGAGGACAGTGCTCTGTGGCCTCTGCGCACACTGAGGGTTAAAACCATTGTTGCAACTAAACAATAAAAACTGCTACGGATTTACCCTTATGGAGATGATAGTGGCTACGTTTATTGCCTCGCTTCTTATGGTGTTTATCTCCAAACTTCTTCTTGAAACATCGCGCTTTGAAGACCGCAGACAGGCAGATTTTAAAATAATGAAAGAAGCCAGGGAATTAAATCAGGTAACAGGTGACGGCGTGTTTAACCATAACGGTTTAAGAGGCGATAACTTAACACAGTTGGACTTTACCAGCACAACCAATACATGGTCAATGTCAAAAGACAGATACGTTAAAACCACACAAAACACCGTAACTCTTGGAGATGTCTCAGGTCAATACAATTATGAAAGCGACACAGCGCCTGAGTCAAAGACCGGTTATGTGGAAAACATTGTTATGAACTTTGACAACTCCTCAGTTGTAAACACTGACGGTAAAAAGACCAACGTTTATGTGCAAACAGACCTCGTTGAACCGGATGTCAACAGAAGACTTGACACAGAAACCGCCAAAGAACAGTGGTGGTGGCTTTTTACCGTAAATACCGGTAAAAGGTTATAAGGGTTTTTACCGCAGCTGGACAATAAACCTAATAAACCCCTTTGGCGTTAAGGAATTCGCCATACTTGCGGTCCTCTTCTAACAGGTGCTTAACTACCCAGGATTCAAAAAATGCTATAAAGGCAGCCTTTGGGGGTACATCTCCGGTACTTACCTGCGCTGTATATTCAGTAATCCTCCGAATCAGTTCTTTGTGGCTTTTGCGGTGATCTTCAATGACCTGGTAATGGTAGAGAGACATAAGCTTCTCTTCAGCCTCAAAGTGATAGTAAGTGTAATCTACCAAAGCGTTAAAGACCTTGTTCAGAGAGTCTCTGTCAATATCTTTTTGCAGATGTTCTATAATTGCGTTACCAATTTCGATAAAATGCATATGCTGCATATCCATCTGTGCAACATTCAAGGAGAAAATATCGCGCCATATGAGGCTCTCCCTACGATCACCGCCATATACAAAACGCTCTGTCCGTTGCTGATAGCTTTCAAGAAACCTCCAGGACAGGATTGGTACGTTTTTAAGAAGTTCACCCGGTATCTGAATAACAGCCGTATCCTGCAGTACACGCAGACTATACAGATATGGAACATTTAAAATTGCACCCTCCTCTCCAAAAAAATCACGCTCCCTTAACACATCTAAAACCTTAGTGCCTGCTACACGCTCAACACTGCCATAACAAATAATATTAAGAATCTGAAGGTCCTTACCTGCAATAATATCCCCACTTCTGTAAACACGTTCTGACACACTATCCACAATGCTACTATAAACCTCGACAGGCAGTCCGTCAACAAACAGCTTAGTCGTTTCCATAAAAGAGCGAATACTAGCTGTTTTCTGCACATGCTCCAGCAATCCATTGCGCTTTACAACTTTGGCATAGAGTCCTGCCGGTAATCTCAATACCCGCACGAAGGAGGAGGCACGGTATGTGTTTAGGGAGGGTCTGTTGTCTATTATAGCAGCGTCACCAATAAGTGCCCCGCTCCTAAGACTGCCAAACAAGTTGCTACGGCTACAGATCTTGTCCACCAGTCCGCTAATGAGAAGCAGTACATCCTTAGGTGTCTCACCTTCTTTCAGTATGATGGCGCCCGGATTTATCTCTATTATGGGATGGTTTACCAACATTCTGATGTGATGCAGAGGGACACCGGGAAGATGTGCATGCAGATAGGTGAAAGCGTTGCGGCGATGCATATCCGATGGTGATATGCCTGCCACCAGCACGTCACACGTACCAAACACTGCACTCGAACCAATCTCTTTTTCTACAGGCGTTAAATCACCAGCACGATGAGCAAGCAGAATACGAGCTGAATTGTCTGATTTGAAGTCCCTGGCATCCCCGTGAATCATCCCTCCTCCCACATCTATCTTCTTCAGGTCAGCCTTAGCCAGATACGCAGCACGGATGGATTCAAACAAGTTACTGTCAAGCCCGGGTGCATCTTGTTGCTGTGTTACCATGTTTTTAAGAATATCCAGCGATACGATGTCTGCAAAATGTGAATAGGTTCGATATCCATTTCCCCATAAGGTTCTGAAAGTGAATATGTTAGCCTCAATAGGGTGTGGTGAAAAAATCGGCATTACCTCCAAACCCTCTATATCTGTCCATTTGTCAAAAAGGAGGTCTCGTATTTCAAAGAAGTCAGAGAACCACTTCTCTTCTATACCAAGTAAGGCGCACAGTTTTTTTGTTACCGAGGCCCGTATCAAAGGTGTAGCAAAGTACTTAATGCGCCTTCCGGCACGCATCAATGCAGTAAGGCCCGCAAAGTGGTCATCGTGCGCATGAGTGTGGAAAATACCATCCACCTGGTCAATATCTATACCTAACGCTGCCAGTGTGTATGAAATCTGCGGACCGGCATCAATCAGATAAAGACGCCCCTGGAAGGTGATTATGCTGGACATGCAAGGACGCTCAGTATCCCATCCGTCACCCTCGCCTGAATTGATAACGGCAAAGTACTCCGATTCCAGCCTGCGATAACCCAAAGGATATGGACATTCATACTTTTCTCCCGGCTGTAGATTAAGGTTGACAGTTACAGTCTCTCCCCCATATGCAAATTTAAAAACATTAGTATGCAGACGGCTTATAGTTACACCCTTAACCACCTCCACAGCATCGTCAGCAAGGATACAGGTGTCTATAAAGTCTCTGGTAGGCCGAATGCGCCCAAATGCAAACTTAAGCTTCAGACGCATCATATCCTGAGCTTGCTCAAGTGGCACGCCAGTTTGGGCAATCTCTTCAGCTGAAATCAGTCCGTAGTTGCCACGGTAGATATAGCTTATCTGGGACTCTATCTGAGCAGCCGAACCGATCAGTATTGGTTTACGTCCTGTATTGTTAGGATGTCCGGGTATTATAAGTCCCTGTTTGTAAAGCATCTGTAAAACAGGAAATTCGGCAAGATTTGAAAACTCTCCATTTTGCAGTGAGAGGTCAGAAAGCAGGATCGCATTGGGTCCGGTCTCGCAAGCAACACCCTTTACCTCCTGAGGCAGAATAAGCCCTCGCTTAATTAAATGTTTAACTGCATCTGCAGGGCTTCCACAGAGTACACGCAAATCAACCTCAGGAATCTCAACCCATTGGATTCCTCTTGCAACCGCAATTTTAGTTATCTTCATCCTGCCAACCTCCACAGCAAATAGCTTAAAAAAGATTTTTGTTTATACACCTCTGTCAATACCTAAATTGGAGGTCATTATATTCTATAAAAAAATACAATATAATTGGAATAGTGCAACATAAAGCCGCGTGAAAACGTAATCTTTTTTTACTTACAAATTAAGTTTGTATCCTCTGCCTTTATATGTGGAGATGGCATCAGGAGGCAGGATTTTTCTAAGCATTTTAACATAGGTACGTATGATTTCATCACTTGAGGGTTTATCACCCCACACATAACCCATAATCGTATCGTTATAAACAATCTCGCCGCGATGCTTTAGCAGCAGATAAAACAGGTTCCAGGCTATTTTTGAAAGATTCACCTCCTCTGAGTCCTTATAAATCACCTGAGCGTCAATGTCAACCGTGATATTGTCTATTTTTATAAGGCTGTGAATATGAGATCTGTTTGACAGGGATTTTATTCTTAAGACCAGCTCTCTCAGATTAAACGGCTTTGTAAGGTAATCGTCGGCGCCAAAGGTAAAGCAGGTTTCTTTATCAGATATGTTTTCCTTGGAGGTAAGAATAAGTACAGGCGTGCTGATTCCCTTTGACCGTATATGTTTGAGAATGTCCTCGCCCTTAAGATATCTGAGCACCAGGTCAAGTATTATCACATCATAGGTATAATTATTCAGGTAATTAAAATACTCCCTCTCATCTGGCAGATAATCGCTGACAATGTCTTTTGTCTTTAAATATTCTTTCAGACTCTCACAGAGTATAGTATCATCCTCTATAATCAGTACTCTCATCCAAAATTTAGTATAACATCTGAATAAGAGAAAATACATACGAGAAAAGGAGTGTTTCCGGAGAGTGCCTTAGAGGTGTTTGTTACCTCTCTTAGCTTTTAACTCATCCACTCTGTCCTTATCAAGGAAACCGGCGCCAAGTTCCATAGAGCTTGCAGAACCTGCACAGGCTCCTGAAATTAAAGCATCTTCTATGGTCTCACCCTCGGTTAAAGAAAGTGCAAACCCTGCAGTAAAACTGTCGCCACAGCCTAACGCATTGACAGCTTTGACCTCGGGCGGCATAACCGTGTAGAGTTTCCCCTCTGATGCAGCATGTATAGCCCTGTCACCGTCTGTTACTATGCTTAAAAACACGCCTGTTTTGTTTATTTTACTTAGTCCGGTTAGTATCCTGTCGTCAGAGGGAGGGCTCTTTCCTGAAATCGCCATCAGTTCGTCTCTGTTTATCTTTATGACATGCGGAGAGGCAGCCAGAGCCTTCTTAAGAGGCTCTCCGCTTGTATCCAGTATCACGGTGGCTTGATTTTGTCTGGCAAGAAGAATTAAATCAAAAAATATGTCCTCGCCAAACCCGATAGCTGCCGAGCCGCTTATGATTACCGTATCACCGGCACTGACAGTTTCACTAAATAAGGCTTTAAAATCGCTAATTTCCGATGCGGTTATATTAGGGCCTGTTTCGTTTATTACAGTCTCTGACATTTCGCTTATAATGGACAAACACATGCGGGAATTTTCTGCTATCTTAACGTATCTTAGACTTAGCCCCTCCTCAGAGGCCATGTCGCGGATTTGTTTCCCTGCGCCGCCACCAAGGATTGTCAGTGAGACTGTGTCTTTGCCAAGGGATTTTAATGCCCTTGACACATTTATACCCTTACCGCCGGCATACTTTCTCAGCACCACTGCCCGATTCATTGTGCCGGTTTGAAAGTTTGAGATCCTGAGTATCTTATCCACCGCCGGATTAAGAGTTACCGTTATAATCATATTAGGCCTTATCTCCCCCTCATCTTTGCTACATACGTTGTTTGTATTTGTTTTCCTTAAAAAGTATTATAAACTTTGTACCGTTAATTCGCTCAATTTTAATCTGCCCCTGTAGTTGATTTTGCACTATAGAGTAAACTAACTGAAGACCGAGTGATTTAGATTCATCAATATCATACTCCTGCGGCAAACCCGCTCCGTTGTCCCATATTAATAATTCGTAACTGTCACTGCTGTGGCCAGAGGGATGGAGGGAAATGCCGATTTCTCTTTCAGGCAGTTTGGATTCTGCAGAGGAAATATCAGGAAACGCATATTTTATGGAGTTTGAAAGAAGCTCATTTATGACAAGACCGCAGGAAATAACCGTGTCTATGATAAAGGTTATTGACGGGATGTCCAATTTCAGGTTGATTTTCTGTTCACTGATCCCGTATGATCTGAAAAGCCCCATAGCAAGATTTCTGACATAGTCGCTAAAATCTATTTTAGACAATGTGTCGGACTGGTATAGTTTCTCATGCACTAAAGACATTGCTTTTATACGGTTTTTTGTTTCGGTAAAGATGTCAATATCTTTTTGATCTTTAAGGTAACGGTTCTGAAGGTTAAGCAGGCTTGTGATGATTTGCATGTTATTTTTAACACGATGGTGAATTTCACGAAGGAGCACTTCTTTTTCATGCAAGGAGGCTGATATCTGATTCTCCATACGCTTTCTGTCGGTAATGTCTCTGACTATGGCAACGTAAAACCTGTTATTCTTAATTTTCCATGAGGCGATGGAAACATCACAGGGAAACTCAGTCCCATCTTTTCTGTGTCCTTCAAATTCCAGCCTCTTACCGGCAAAGTATGAATCCCCAAGTAGTTGCAGCATCTGAACTGCCCTCTTATACGTATCATGAAGTCTTGACGGGATCAGCTCCGTAGCGGATTTTCCTGTTAAGTCAGCCTCTTTGTAACCAAATATTGCTTCTGCCCCGCGGTTAAATGAAATAATCACTCCGTTGTCATCGGTTGAAATAATCCCGTCCTGCACTGAGTGAATGATAGAACGATACTTAGTCTCAGACTCAATCAGAACCTCATCAGCGCGTCTTCGTTCATTAATCTCGATGGTTAGCTGTTCGTTGGTCTCCCTGATTTCACGGGTTCTTAACCCAACCACAGAGTCCTGTTCTGCTTTTGCGAGCTTTAGGGTAAGCCATTGGGAGCGAATTTTAGTCATAAAAAAAAGTATCAAAGCGCTTACGGATAAAAACATCATCATATGAAGAAGTGTAAGTGTAATTTTTTGCTTTTTTATTGCATTGTAAAGAACATCAACCGGCACTGTAACACTTATTCCGCCTCTGATGTCACCTACTTTGTAGCCCTGGTTTTGATGGCACATTAAACAGGATTCTTTAACTTTAAGAGGAGCCATATACCTAAACACGGCGTTTTCAAACATTTCTGCTTTTTCTGTGGCACCACCTTCAAAAGCCTTTAGCGCTTCACTTTCCCACTTATCGGGGCTGTTTTGAGGACGAATAGGTTTCAGGCTGGTTATGTGAAACATAATACTGTTACTTTCCATCATAATCTCCGATAGTTGGCGCGTCATATAGGCTGGGTTTATGAGAGTGAGTTTCATACCGTCTGTAGTTGTGATGTCTCTGTTTTCTACCTCAAGATAGGGATTTGGCGTAGTCATATCATTTATGGCAGCATAGACCCCTCCATGGCGTGAATTCCAGAGCCTTGTGCTTTCCACCATTTGGAATATCACTCTGCCGTCTTCTGTAGCCACTGATTTGAAGTTGCTGTCAAGTTGGGAAAAATTCCAGTTAAGCGATACTACGGTTATTATAAGACACAGCAGCATCGGCAGCAGCCAGTAAACCCTGTTCTCTATAAAGGCGTAGTAGGCCTCAGAGCTATGCTCATTGCCTACAGGTTCTGTCTGACCTGGAGTTATAGAGTTTTCCATGATATGCCTCATATTTAAACATAACAATTCGTAATTGTAAAGCAATAACTGCTTAGACCCTGAATCACCGACAAAAAAAGTAAAAGACCTCGTTAGCCCCCGAGTATCCGGGATGTTAGAATAAGTTACCAGACAAAAAACTAACACCAACGAGGTGAACGTATTATGGCACAAGGGACACTGAAATATGAATATGAGAGAGAGGCAAGTAAATCAGGGATGACATCATTAGGAG
>JADFXG010000053.1 GCA_015233895.1 Nitrospirota bacterium
AAAATTATTATTACACTTTTAACAAAATATTTTGCTTGACATTTTCTTTTTTATTTCTTACAATGCGTGTGTACTTATTCAATTAATTTTTTCAGGGATGGAGCAGCTATGTTTATGAAATATCTGATTCGTAATCGAAATGGCGTTGTTTTTGCTTCTCTCTCTCTCTCTCTCTCTTAACTCTCCTTTAATAGTAATAATTTTACCATTCAAATTTAAAGATGTATCCCTGCGTCTAACTACTCTTGCTTATTGTTCCAACGGAAGGCTTCGTTTGTAAATGAAATAGAGTGGCAGCTTAGCTGTCTATGATTTTTTAGGAGGTGCTTTATGGAGGTTGTTTTTAAATCACGGAGGTTTTTCAAAGGCTTATTAGTATTTCTCTTAACAATGTCTTTATTTGCATCGTCCATGTGGATTGCTGATTTAGCATCGGCAGACACTTACACATGGACAGAAAGAACAAGTGCAGGTAGTAGAAATTGGTACTACATGGCATCATCATCAGATGGGGCAAAACTTGCTGCTGGAGCACAAAATGGGTATATTTATACATCAACAGATTATGGTGCTAATTGGACGACACGAACTAGTGCCGGTAGCAGAGTTTGGGACTCAGTAGCATCGTCATCAGATGGAACAAAACTCGCTGCTGTAGTTAGTAGTGGTTATATTTATACCTCAACCGATTCTGGTGCTACATGGACGGAAAGAACTGGTGCTGGCAGCAGAAGTTGGATTGTAACAACGTCATCATCAGATGGGGCAAAACTCGCTGCAACAGTTAATAATGGATATATTTATACCTCAACCGATTCTGGTACCACATGGACGGAAAGAACTGGTGCTGGTAGCAGATATTGGAATGCAGCAGCGTCTTCTTCTGATGGTACAAAACTTGCTGTTGGTGATTATAGTAATGGATATATTTATACATCCACAGATTCTGGTGCCACATGGACTGCACGAACGAGTGCAGGTAGTAGATATTGGCATGATTTAACATCATCATCAGATGGAACAAAACTCGCTGCTGTAGTTAGTAGTGGTTATATTTATACATCAACAGATTCAGGTGCCACATGGACGGAAAGAACTGGCGCTGGTAGCGGAAATTGGTATGGAATTGCGTCATCATCAGATGGGTCAAAACTCATTGCTGTTGTTAATGGTGGCTATATTTACACCTCAACAGATTCTGGTACTACATGGACTGTACAAATGAGTGCCGGTAGCAGAAATTGGGGTGGTGTAACGTCATCATCAGATGGTTCAAAACTCGCTGCTGGAGCTTATGGAGGCTATATCTATACCGGTGTATCATCAAGCGGTAACTATACAACGACAACAACAGCCGCCACAACTACAACAACATCAATTCCAGGAGGCGGTACAACAACAACCACATCTCTAACCACAACAGGCGGTTCTAAAAACATAAGTTACATCATTCCGTATCTACAAACAAACCCACAGCAGGTACTGTATTGCATGGCAAGCAATATGACCTCGTCAACGCAAACAGGTTATGTAATGGTTTTGGGAAATAACGCAGCAGTTAAGCCGGCACAATCGTATGAATCTACAACATTTACAGTATCGGGTAAGGCAACCAAAATGATTACATTTCTTGGACAGTCAGTAACAGCAGGAACAACCTCAATAAGTCTGATTAATAATACAGGCGGGACAACCAGCGATTCCGTGATGTATGGAACTAAGCTGACATTTGCCTCTAACGATAACACCACAACATGCAGCACAATGGGAATGGTGTGTTTTCAGGGGACAACAAACCCTAAAAGAAACCTGTTGGGAATTCTTTGCTATGATGGCAGCAGCTATTATGCACATTAATTTTATATGAACTGGATTCCTGCCTTCGCAGGAATGACAGATAAAAAAAGGAGACGATAGAAGATGAAGAAAATAATAGTATATACATTGACAACGTTACTGATAATGATGACAGTAAGTTTAATGATAGAAACGAAGGCGGACTCGGCAACGTATTATATGCCATATCTGCACACGTCCACAAGTAATGTGGTTTATTGTGTTGTAACTAACGTATCATCAAGTCCGGTAAATGGTTCGTTTACAACAATGTCAGTAGAGAATGGCACAGCCACCCAAACGACAGGTACCAGCTTTAGCGTAGATGCAAAAACGACACAACTGATGACATTTTCAGGCAGCACGTTAACAACAGGTACTTCTACAATCACAATATCGGATGTATCGGCAAGCACAATATCAGGATATAGCGGAAAATTAGCATTTATCGGGACATCATCACCTGGTGACACAGAGTTCGGAGGGGGAGTAACGGCTTCAACTGTGTCATGCACTGATGTTCCTATGAGCTGTTTTCAGGGCACGACATCACCGAAGCGTAATCTGGTTGGGCATAACTGCGAGGATGGCACCAATAAGTTTGCATACTAACAGAGGGCTATAAATCCAGGGGGGGGTGGTGTTAAAACGCCATCCCCCGACACTTATACGTTTTTTTTCAAAAACTCTTTTAATTCATCCAGGGAACCAGTTTTCTTAAATATTTTAAAACAGGAAAAAACTACAAAAATAGGTGTTAAAAATAAAAGACTTAAAGCCGGGTGGAACGATAACTACATGGATAATATTATTTTCTCTTGAAATGAGTTTGCCCTGTTAGTTGTTGTTGATTTTGTTATATAATTTGTTTTAAATTATATCGAAGTCTATGTGTATATAAAAACTGTGGTGTAGGGAGCATTAGATAATGGCAGAAGAAAAAAAGGAACCATGGCTTAATTGGCTAGCCATGACAACAGTGCTGTTTGCCGTCCTGGCCACTTTGTCCACATTTAAAGGTGGCAGCTATTCAACCAAATCGCTGCTCTTTCAATCACAGGCATCAGATGAGTGGGCGTACTTTCAGTCAAAGAGCATAAAAAGCTATATATACGAGGCACAGAAAGACCGATACGAATCAGAATTAAAATACTCTGAACCTAAACTATCAGACGTTCAACAAAAACACTACAATGAAAAAATAGCTGCCTTCGGTGAGAAGATAAAAAAGTACGAAAGCGAGAAAAAAGCAATCGCTGCCGAGGCTAAAAAACTTGAACAGCAGCGCGATGAGGCAAAGAATCATTCCCAGGCATTTGGCATGGCCGTCATATTCCTTCAGATAGCTATTCTGATAGGCTCTATATCGGCTCTTATGAAAAAGAAAACCCTGTGGTATGTCAGTATTATTATAGGCATAGCGGGGATTTTTAACTTCATTAACGGATTTATGTTGTTTTTATCTGTGTGATCTGTAGCAATAATTTTCTAAGTTAATACTGTCAATGCTCCATTCTTAAATTACTATCAGTGAAGAGGGCTATTATGATAGACAAAGAGAAATTAAAGAAATATTTAAAATCAATGAAAAAGCCTCAGTCCTTTGGAGAGCTGTCAAAACGGCTATGTGGAACATCGAAAGAGACCCGCCTGCTTAAAAAATATCTTAGGGAACAGTTGCGCCTTGGAGCAGTGGTGAGAACCAAAAACGGGCACTACGGGCCTGCAGAGGGGATGGGTCTTGCCACTGGTTATTTTGAGGCCCACAGGGGAGGATATGGGTTTGTAATTGTGGATAAATCCGGAGAGAGGGACATTTTTATTCCCGGCAGGAAGACAAACGGAGCAATGGACAATGACCGTGTGATTGTGAGAATGGAGGACACCAGAAGGCGAGAGGGCTCCATAGTGCAGGTGGTTGAGCGGGTTAGCGATAAGGTCTTTGGACGGGTTGATTATGTTGGAAATGCTTGTTATCTTAAGCCAAAGAATAAGACAATTATGTTTGACCTGTTTATACCGGAAAAAGACACGCTAAACGCAAAGTCCGGCGATAATGTAATAGCTGAAATAACAGACTATGGAAATTCAAGCAGGCCGCCGACAGGGAAAATCACAAAAATCCTGACAGTCCCTGAGGGACCAAAATCTGAGATAGACATGATAGCCGAGGAGTTTCATCTGCCTGTCAGATTCCCTAAGGCTGTCTCATCTGAGGCAAAAGCCTTGCCGGATAACATTACATCGGATATGATTACTGAACGCATGGATTTACGCGAACTTAACACAGTTACAATAGATGGGGAAAGGGCAAGGGATTTTGATGACGCAATATCAATAGTGAAAGAGGGGTTTGAGTATAAGCTCTACGTGCATATTGCCGATGTAAGCCACTTTGTGCCGTGGGAGAGTGCTCTTGATACAGAGGCACGTAAGCGCGGCACGTCGGTTTATTTTCCAGACAGAGTAATCCCGATGTTTCCCAAACGGCTTTCTGAGGAACTGTGCAGCCTTAAGCCAAAAGTTGACCGCCTGGCTTTTACCGCGGAAATGTGTTTCAGGGAGGACGGCTCAAGAAGCTCTGCAAATTTTTATCCCTCAGTGATACGAAGCAATGAAAGGATGACCTATACCGCGGTTAAAGAGATACTTATTGATAAGAATGAGCGACAGAGAAAAAAATATGCCGCACTCTTGCCGGAATTTGAGTTTATGGAGGAGTTATGCCATAAGTTAAGGGCAGTGCGGCTTAAGCGGGGCAGTCTTGATTTTGATCTGCCTGAGCCTGAGATAATACTTGATATGCAGGGGGGGCTCCAAAGTATAGCCGGAACGGATAGAAACTTTGCGCATTTTATCGTCGAGGAGTTTATGATAGCCGCTAATGAGGCGGTTAGCGGCTTTTTGGAATCGCTTAAGATTCCGACAGTTTTCAGAATTCATGAAGCGCCTGATGAAAGAAAACTCGATGAAATAATAAAAGTCCTCAAATGCACTATATCATGGAGCAAAAACCGGATATCTGCCTCAGATTTTCCTAAAATAATAGCAAAAGCCTCGGAAACCCCTTTTAAGGAGGTAATTAATTATCTGGTATTAAGGAGTTTGAAACAGGCACGGTACTCAACAGTAAATGAAAGGCACTTTGGACTTGCCTCAGTTAGCTATACGCACTTTACATCTCCCATAAGGCGGTACCCTGATCTGGTTGTGCACAGAGTGCTCAGGGAGGCTTTAACAATGGGGACTCACAGTGGGAAACAAAAGGAGTTTTTAAAAAAATTATCCGATATAGCTTTTCACTGTTCCCACAGGGAGAGGGTAGCTGAGGAGGCGGAAAGAGAAACGATAAATGCGTTGCGGGTTTGGTTTTTAAAAGACAGCGTGGGAGAGAAGTTTACGGGTAAAATTGTGGGAATAAACGCAAGAGGGCTAAGAGTGAGACTGGATGGCCACTTCATAGACGGCATGGTGGAGGTCTCTCAGATGTTTGATGACTACTATGTGTTTGATGACAAGAACCTGACTCTAAGAGGAAAAAACACAAAGAAGGTGTTTTCAATAGGCAGCATGGTTACTGTATGGATAGAGAGTGTGGATATGCAAGAGAGGGAAATATTTTTTAGTTTTCGGGGGCTGAACTAAAATAGCAGCAGCCTGTTAAAAGATAACAGACTGCTGCCAACATGTGCGATAACGCTGTCAGCGTATTGATGTGTTTAAACCCAAAAAGAACCTATAGGAATTTACGGATATATTCAATAAACTGTGTCAAGTGTGAAATCACCTAATACCAAGTGGCAATCTAATAAGTATTATGCTATACTATCTCTAAAAATAGAACATGGGGGTAGTGATGATGAAAAAGACGAAAGTGTTGGAACATCTGACAGCAGAAGAGATAAAGGAGAAGCTAAGGGAGACCACAGGGTTTTGGCGAGTACAGATTGACAACAGAGAGAGAAAAAGCACTTTTAGAACCATTTATTGAAAGAGAACTTACCGGTAAGATAGCTACTGCTAAAGAAATTAAGGAAGTTTTTGAGCAGACTTTGGGTCACCCAATTCATAAAACGACAATCTATAGGATTCTTAAGAGAAATGGTTGGAGAAAAATAGTACCAGGACCATTTCATGTGCAGGCAGATAAAGAGGAACAGGAAGAGTTTAAAAAAAATTTAGAGAAAAAGTAGATACTATCTTACAGGACAGAGACCCTAAAGATAAGCGTCCAGTGCTAGTGATGGCACAGGA
>JADFXG010000054.1 GCA_015233895.1 Nitrospirota bacterium
GAGATTGCCACGCCCCCTGCGGGGGCTCGCAATGACGATAAATAATAGTTTTTACTGTGTTTTTTATTCGTCATTGCGAGGAGCGATAGCGACGTGGCAATCTCAGCCTTTAAAAATAATTAACGTAGTTATGCATATCGCTATAAGAGTTTTTTTATTGTGAAAATTCAAAATATCGAATTATGCAACGGTCTCAACTTACGATTCCTTGAGAGGAGAAAATCTCCAAAACACTTACCACAAACCTAAGCTTGCGTTAAAAAAAAAGAATAAAAGAAATATCAAGCAAAATATTTCTCAAATCATAACAATTATTCTGATAATTTTGCTGACCATCTTTATGTTAATTGCCATGATAGTATAAAATAGGTGTTAGGTTTTGTATAAAAACCTATATTAATGTGACCACAGCGTCAATGAGGTGACAAATGTGTTCGGGAAGTGTAAAATAGCACCTATGGATATTAAAGTGAGAAACATTGCTTTTGATGTAACACCTGCAAGGTATATAACTGCTATAATAACGGAAAAGGGAGTTTTTAAACCCGGGGATATACATCATCTGGCGGATGCCGGTTTTGATTACGAAAAGATAAGGATAAAGAAACCTTGAAAGGCGATAAATTATTGGATGCTCATAATGTATTTGACAGATATGAAAAAGATTTAAAACAAGTTGAGAGTAATCTTACTGATATTTTTAAAAGTGATGCCGTTTTAATTCCTGTCATAGGGCAGCATATAATTGGTGGTGGCGGGAAACGCTTAAGACCGCTGTTTTTGATATTAGCTGCAGCCATTACCGGATACATTGGTGATAAGGGCTACATATTTGCCAGCGTAATAGAGGCAATTCATACGGCCTCACTACTGCATGACGATGTGGTGGATGGCGCTGCCGTGCGGCGCGGCAAGACCACTTCACACTCTATATGGGGAAATCATGTCGTGATTTTGGTTGGTGATTATCTCTATGCCAACTCCCTTAGAATAGCAGTTGAACAGCATGATCCGCATATAGTTGAGGCAATAGCTCAGGCTGCTACAAAAATGACTGAGGGTGAAATCCTGCAGTTGCAAAAAATAGCTGACCCATCTGTCACTGAACAGGATTACATTAACATAGTGGAAAGGAAGACCGGTTCGCTGTTTTCAGCATCGTGCCGGATTGGGGCGCTGCTTGGCGGCTCATCCGTGGAGAAAGTGGAAGCTCTTACTTCTTTTGGCCTTAAGTGCGGGATAGTGTTTCAGATGTGTGACGATATTTTGGACTTTCAGGCCGATGAAAGTCTTTTAGGAAAGCGGCTTGGAAAGGATCTTATAGAAGGGAAAATCACGCTCCCTTTGATATATCTTCTAAAATATGCTGCAGAAGCTGAGAGGAATGAAGTAACAGACATAATAAAATCCATAGACGAGGGCAAAACAGAAGATGCCGTTGCAGGAGATATGAAAAGAATCATTTCACTGTTAAAGAGTTATGACATAATCGAAAAAACATACAAAAGAGCTGAGGAAATCGTGTGTGAGGCTAAGGCCGGGCTTAATTTGTTCGATGATTCAGATGAAAAAGAAGCTCTTATGTTAATTGCCGATTATGCTATGAAGAGGGCAACCTAAGGTGCATGCGCTTGTAAAGTTAGCTAAAAACGCTATTTCTGAATACATTAAAAATAAAATTGTAATATCGCCTCCTGAGGATATGGCTCCTGAGATGAGAGGACGGGCAGGGGTTTTTGTATCACTGAAGAAGGGCGGGCAGTTAAGAGGCTGTATAGGAACGTTTTCCCCGATTCGTGAGAACGTTGCAATGGAAATAATCCGAAATGCCTTATCAGCAGCCACAGAGGATCCACGTTTCAGTCCGGTGCGCTCCGATGAACTGGAGGAAATAAAGTATTCAGTTGATGTTCTTACCGCTCCTGAGAAGGTAAATGACATCTCAGAGCTAAACCCTGCAAAATACGGCGTTATTGTAGGATATGGCAACAGACGAGGGTTGCTCTTACCAGACCTTGAGGGTGTTGACACAGTGGATGAGCAACTGAGGATTACCAAAATGAAGGCCGGAATTGATCCGCTTGAAACAGACGTGGAAATCTATAAGTTTGAAGTCAGGAGATATTTTTGACGGATAAGACTAAGCTTGAACTTGAACTTGAACAACTGGAGACGGGAGAGCAGTCGGCAGTAAAAAAAGATGTCAAATTTTTTGTTTTTTTGTTTTTTTTTATATTCTTTATAATTTCAGAATGGTATTTTTATTATGATTTACGGTTGAGACTGGATAGTCTTAAGAAGGATGTTGATACGGTATCAGAGCGAACTGAATCCTTCCGGGCAGTAGTAGAGAAATTATCCGAAATTAAGCAACAGGCAGCTCAACAAGAGGCTCCGCCTCCACAGCAGGAATTCAAGTTACCACAGCAAGAATTTAAGTTACCGCAACAAGAGTTCAAGTTGCCACAGCAGGAGGTTCCTCTGCCCCAGCAAGAGGTTAAACCTCCGCAACAATGAGTATATTTGAGATATTGATGCTAATCTGTTTTGGCGCAGCGTGGCCGTGTTCAATTTATAAATCATGCAAAGCAGGCAAAAATGACGGTAAAAGTATCCACTTTTTGGTTATCGTTTTGTTAGGATACATTTCCGGGTTTATTCATAAACTTCTCTATAACTTTGACTATGTTATTTACTTATACGTTTTAAATGGCACTATGGTATTGATTGATATTTTGCTATACGTCAAAAATGCCGGCAAAAAAAGCGCTGCCCCTGTAGTTTAGCAGTCCTGATGATAATATCAGCAAGCAGACGGACGGATATTCCGGCTTTTTATGCTGACTGGTTCATGCGCAGAATCAGAGCTGGTTACCTTTTTGTTCAAAACCCCTACAATGCGCATAAGCACTCCAAAGTTGATCTTTCGACAGATGCAGTGGATGCAATTGTGTTTTGGACAAAGAATCCGCAACCGTTAATGAAACATCTGGATGAACTTTCGGAGTCAGGATATAAATACTATTTCCAATTCACATTAACCGGATACCCGCCTCTGATTGAACCCTCAGTGCCGCCATTTGATGAGATAATTTCCACTTTTGAAGCGCTAAGTTCTAAGATTGGAGCGGATAAAGTTATCTGGCGGTTTGATCCAATCATAATTTCTGATATTACGGCTGAGGAGTATATTATTGGAAATTTTAAGAACATTGCTGAACTTCTGAGGGATCATACAAAGAGAGTGGTTATAAGTTTTGTTGATTTCTATAAAAAGGTAATACGGAATCTGGACACTCTTACAAAGACGACGCATATCAATTTTTATGACATCAATCCTGATACGGAGCGTATTAACCGCATATCAAACTTGCTGTCGCAGATTGCGCAAGATAACTCAATGCAGATATACAGTTGTTCGGAGCAACATGATCTTTTGGAGTTTGGCATACAGCGTGGTAAATGTATAGACGATGATTTGCTAAAGCTGCTTTTTGGATTTGCTAAAAATGTATCTAAGGATAAAAATCAGAGAGAGCGATGCGGCTGTGTGGTAAGTCAGGACATTGGGCACTATGACAGTTGTGTTCATGGTTGTGTGTATTGTTACGCTAACTCAGATAAAGCTGCAGCACAAAAAAACAACAAGCAGCATGACCCCGAAAGCCCGTTTCTGATAGTTGGACTTAAACTCTGACAAAAAAGCTGTCTCTGTTCATTACACAAAACCATTATTATTAAATATAATCAAAGTTCCCAGGGGTTTTCTTGTTCGCATATAGGACATCTTCCTTTAGCTTTAAAACATTTGTCATGATATTGTGTGTTTCTTCCCGCTTTTAAACATCCAAAACATGTTTTTGCTCTTCCATAAACAGGAACAAACTTTACCAGGTTTTTTTCACAAACTGGGCATATTAGATCAGCATAAGATGTGGACATAATAAAAAGTTGAATTAGTGTCCCTGCCCAGGGAAAGAACATAAAACCGATAACAATTTTAGCTAATACGTTCTGACTATGAAATACTTTAATTGGGTTAAAAGAACCTGCTAAAAGATGAGACAATACTACTATTAGTATACCCCATACTATGAAATATATAAAATACGCTTTCTTACTGAACATTCTTATCCTCCTCGTGTAATATTTTTTTTTCAATTCCTAAGTTTTTTTGGATACGCTCAAGTTTGGAAAAATCTGTTTCTTTAGTTTTTGAGGTATTTCCAGATTGTTGATTAAACATACTCTGCTTCATTTCTTTCAGTTCTGCCTGGATATTGCTTGTTAAATTTAACATTTCTGAACGAAAAACCTGCATCAAGTGCACCATTGACATTTTATCCTTGTCACCAGGATTTGAACTTTTACTAAGCATAGCGATATCTAAGGAAAAAGATACAGGAGAATCAACTTTGTCAGGATTTTGCTCAATAAATCGTATTTGTGCTTCTAAATCTTTTTTGGCTTTATCGACACTCTCTAAATCCTTAGAATTATAGTAAATTGTCCTTATCGCCTGAATATCAAACGGAATTTTTTGACCAACTTCTATTAGTTGAACATAAGGTTTTTTTATTACATGTCTTATTGCTAATTCATAATAGACATTTGGGTTATGATCAGAAAGATCAGCGATTAAAATTGAATCATTAAGCAGGTGAGTAATAATTTGGGTTGTTATCAATCCGGGTTGCGGTAACTCATCGGCTCGCACAGCACAATACCCACATTTATCGGTAACAGGTTTGATAATAAATTTTAGAACCTTATCAGACCTGTCTCTAACAGGTGATTCAGGTTCTCCGATAGGGGCGATAATAAAACATATTTTATCTTCAATTTTCATAATATTCTCTCCTATACTTTTCTCAAAGAAGGCTAAAATCACGAATTAGTTTTTTTTAATCGCTCCATCCATTTCCTAATTCTCCACAACATTTCTCTGCCTTTTGCAGTATGTAACATTTCTACTATATGTTTTGCCCCATTTTGCTTAATTTTATTTAAATCTTTATTCATACTCCAGGATAGCGCCAGCATTATAATAGAAATTATCAGGCCGATTATCCCAATCCCAATAAAAATATTAAAAACATTTGCTGGAATCAAAGGAAAAACACTTTCTTGCTTCAAAGTAGAAACATTGTTTCTCACATATAAGTTCTTAGCTATAATTGCACCAATAAGTATAAAAGAAAACATTAGAACTAATAATTTTTTTATCCTGAAAAACCTAAAAAACCTGGAAAATTGACTGAAGTTATGGCTAAGATGTTTTAATTCATCATCTAAAACTACACTTTGATCAGGCACAAGAGGAGGGTAGGTTTTATGAAATAATTTTGAAACTATGTCGTGTATATAACTTTCAAACAAAACTAACCTTATACGATCAATATTTTCCAGTCCTTCTGATATATCAACAACTTCTAATGTGAAAGGAATAACTGTAAATATGCCATGACCTTCTCTTACAGAGCCTCTAACCTTGTTTAAAATAACCGCCATCTTAGAAGAGTTGAATCCTTCAAAGAATTCACGAATTTTATATGAGTAGTTAGCAAGTGCCTCATAAGATATAGGCTCATTTTGACCTATTATGAAGAGAGTGTTCAAAAAACTGTGTCATGAAGTCTAATTAGAGAGCATTTTTTGGAAAGTATATTTTCAGAAACTGCCTAACTGAATTATATTATCAGTTATAACAAAAAGGAGGCATGACACAATGA
>JADFXG010000055.1 GCA_015233895.1 Nitrospirota bacterium
AACGATGGCCAAAAGATGGACTAAGCCCTACTCTATGTGAGCTTCTGATTCCTAGCGGCCCGTTGCTCCAACCGCCGCCACGCTCAACACGATACTCACCTACGCCTTCATATATAGGATTACTTTTAGGTAGTTTGCTGTATGCCTCTGCATTATAAACATCCTCAACCCATTCCCATGCATTACCCAGCATGTCATAAAGCCCATATGCGTTTGGTTTAAAACTCCCTACCGGTGCTGAAACTAAATATCCATCACTGCAGTTAAAAGACGTCCATTTAGGAAAGCTTTTCTGAGCGGTGGCATCTGCCACGTTTGCATACTTACATGCCTCAGCGGTATCATTTCCCCAATAACGGCTTGTCTTTGTACCGCCGCGTGCTGCATATTCCCACTCCGCCTCTGTAGGCAGCCTGAATGTGTGGCCTGTGTTTTTGGAAAGCCACTTTGCATACGCCGTTGCGTCATCCCATGATACATTTACTACCGGCTGTTTGTCTTCGTTTAAGGTTAGCCCTTCGAATTTGCCGCTGTCATGGCTCGCGCGAAACTTTCTGTACTGCTCGTTGGTCACTTCATACTTACCCATCGAAAAATCATTTACGCACACCTCATGGGCAGGTCTCTCGTTAGGATCGCCACTACCATCGGTGTCCCCCATCTCGAAACATCCACCTTTTACTTGTGCTAACTCAATGCCGCCTACCGTGTCTGTGGCACTTTCTGCAAAGACAACGGCTGGGTGAGCGGAAATTAAAACTACTGCTAGCGCTACAACCGCATTGACAATCAAGACCCTTAAGGACATCTTTGACCTCCTGGTATTTTAGTAATTAATAAAAATCTTCACCAAATAACTTCCAACGCTAATTTAATACATTTTCCTAACTTCTCTGCTTTACAAACTCGCCTCAGCACCAAATCTTCTGTGAGGTTACAACTCTCAGAAAAAGTACTAAGCCGTTGCTCAAAAAACTTTACGGCTTCAGACATTTTACTTGATATCACCTCCTTACTAATTCATTATTTGAAAACATTTATAACTCTGACGTTCATCAGCAATATCTTTACAAACTAGTCCATTAAACGTTCTATGGCAGCACATAGTGCACTTTAGTATTTCTGTGCTAAATGTCACGATATAATACATGTTCGGCGATTTTATCACGAAAAAAAGATTTTGTCAAGCCAAAAAAAATTTTTATAGTACCAAATTGAAAATATCTGATACGTCGCTGTGACTCGCATTAACAGATAAGAAAACGCCTAAGCAATAACCACACCGTCATAAGCAACCAACACGGCCTCAAATTGCCATTATAAGCTCCTAATCATTAGTAAATAAGGAATTTAGTAGGAATTATAGCAAAAGAACGAGAGAGCAGTGCTCTCCCGTTCTTTTTGCTATTTATTGCGCCAACACTATTTAAAACTGTACTTCAACGTCAGGAATGCAAGGCTTGCATTGTAAGACGGGTCAGAATATGCCCCCGTAAGGTAAGTGACATTGCCGGAGCTATCAACTATAGTGTATGTGGATGGGTAGTTGTTATAACCGAAGTCATCATAGTGGTAGTGTTCAAATGCGTATCCAAGCGCTACGGAGAAATTATGCGTCACATTCCACATTACCTTAGCCAATATTGTGTTTTTCCTATAGAGATCCATGTTAGGAATGTCAATATTGCTGTTATTCTGCCCTGTGGGAATTGCAGCAGTAGGAACGCCCAGTGCATTAAGCGCTGCTTGATTTAAAATCGTGTAATCGGCGTTTCCATCTGATCTGACTGAATCATACTGAACTCTCAATGTTACTTTTTGGGGAATCACATAGACATCGAGACCCAACCCATAGTCGAAGCTTTTATCCCGCAGTGTAAAATCAAAATTGTAGTTAGATGCGTCCTGGGTTGTGCTGTTAGGATTACAATTATTTACTGTGGTGGTTGATGTGCAAACGCGCATGAATGAATACATTTTGAGATCTTCATACGCGAGATATCCATTCAGTTTTGCGTACTTGCCAAATGTGTAGCCGGCATCTACATAGAACTCGTCTGACCTGCTGTTTTGAAGGCCAATAGTAGCTTCAGGATATGTTGACCTTTTATAATTGTAGCCAAGCCCTATATCAAGGGTCTCAACAGGGAAAATATTTACTCTCGTCTTAATTTTATCCCTGTTCTGCGAACCAGTGTCGAACAGATTCTTGTACGGTGCAAGTTTATCAAACGTAGTTCCAGTAGTTGCATTTGAGTTAAATGCGGTTTTTAGAGGATATGAATAATCATTTGACCCGTCCCTGTTCATTCTCTCATACCATATTTTGGCAGACATGAATTTAGCACCGGTCCATTTCAAGCCGACTTTCCAATTATTGTCAGTCGTTTCGGGAATTGTGTAAGTCTTGTACTCAATCGAATTGTTAGCTTTTTCATAATCATATGCTCCAAAGAGTATAAAGTGTGCCGGCAGTTTAAATGAAACATCCAATCCTAAATTGTTCTTACGGTAACTAACAGGGTAAGCTACCGAATTTTCGAGCGATGAGGTTGCAGATGGATTATCCGATTTGTTTTGCCGTGCGTTATATTTGTAGAAAAGGCTGTAATCGAAGAAGTAGATTGGGTGAGAAGTCAGAACAAAGCTGTAATTCTGGTTGTCCACCTTACCATGCCACCTGTTGTCTCCATTAGCATATGGATATGTGTATGTGGGATTGGGGGTGTTACTTGTAGTGCTAACCACAGACGAGGTTAAGTATCTCGCATCAGAAGTCTCGTCGCTACCTGATAAGCTCACGTTAAACCTTGAGTGCAAGGGAAGCTCAACCGACCCTTTAAACCCATAATTATAGTTCTGGTTACTCGGCGGCAGTGTCAGTGTGTCAGTTTGCCCGGCGTTGCTTCTATCCGTAGAGCTTCCGAGGCTGTTAGAAATATTTGTGAAGTAAAGGTTTTCATTGTTATTAGTGAAATCAGTGTACTGAAGGTATGCTGAGGCAAAAATTGGCTCTGTAATGTAGCCAATCTCCCCCATGAAAACCTCAGTTACGTAATCTATCGGCTGCGGGAATTCCGTAAGCGGGCCGTTGCGGCTATCATTTGTGGCGGTAATTGGTCTGGTTCCATTCCTTGATTCCCTACTTGCGGAAAACTCCACGTAAAAAGGCTTGATGAGGTCCAGCCTTAGCCCTCCGCCCTCTTGCTGCCTGTTTACCGAGTAATCGATAGGGTTCCATCTCGTAGCAGGAAGCGAGGCATAACCCGTCATTGTGGTCAGGTTAGCGCTCCCTGCACCGTTAAATATGGTTCTATCGCCTAAGGAGTAAATATGGGGGATCTCTTTATACTCCAGATAATATTTGACAATCCCGTATATTCCACCATCCAGCTTGTAATGCTGTGTGTCGTAACCAATATCCTCTGCTTTAAGGTAAAACCAGTATTTGTCATCGTCATATTTCAGCTTGACGCTGCCAAAAAAGTAGTTTTCCTTGTTGTCTCTGTATTCGTTGTATTTAGACGGGTTGCCTATTAAGCCTACAGTCTGTCCCGTCATGGTTATTTCACCGGACAAATTGGGTATCTTTAAAACAGGTTCTCTGCCGCTGCTGGCACTGCTGCTTCCATCCGTTGAGTCTTCTGCAAAAGCCACTGCAAACGGCAGGAGTATCAAAAAGATTGCGAGTACTGCTATCTTTGCTTTCATTGGTATCCCTCTTATCATTTTTATCCCCCTATCTGATAAACGTCTGGCCAAAAACTCCAGGGCCATTGCTTCCATGAATATTGACATGGCAGTTTATACATGCCCTGAGATCGGTTTTAACAGTGTTTGAAATGTTTGCACCCGTAGTTTTACCAAATGTGGCCGTATTGTTATAAGTCACGCCGCCGGCATGAACTAAACCCTCGTGGCAATCCTTACAAAGGAATGGAGGCCGCATGACAAGAAGCCGTGAATGATTGCTACCGTGAGGTGTGTGGCATGTCAGGCAATTCTCTGCTACAGGGGGATGTTCCCACATATAAGGACCTCTTTTATCGGCATGGCACTTGAAACACAGTTTGTTGGGAGTCTCAGCCCTCAGCATATTATCATTAAATTGTCCGTGAGGATCGTGGCAGTCATTACAGACAATCTTGCCCTCTTTTATAGGATGGTGGGACTGCTTGCTTGCATCCATCTTTATTTCTTTATGGCAACCAAAGCAAAGGTCAGGCTGAGTTTCCTTTAAAAACTTATCGTTTTTACTTGTCATAATCTGATGGCAAGAGTCACAGGAAAGACCTGATGCATCTGCGCTGTGTTTGCTCATAGTCCAAAATGCCTGGGCCTTGTTAGCCTGATGGCAGGCCAGACACTTTGCGCTCTTTTCATGTGGTTCCACATTTTTGTCAAAATTAAAGATATCTACGCCTCTGCCACCACCTTTTTCAACGTGTTTGGCGCCGGGACCATGGCAGGTTTCACAAGCATCCTTAGAACCAGGACCCTTTACATGCGGCTTTGAGTGGACAGAGTGTTTATACGCTTCATAACTTTCCGGGTGACAGCCCTTACATGTTTCGGCTCCTACGTAACCTTCTTTCAGGCTAGCCTCTTTTGCTGCCATAGCTGCCCTGTTTTCCGCATCTTTCTTTTCTGAGGCAGCTTTCTTTTCTGCTGCCTCTTTGGCTGTCACGTCCTTGTCATCGGCAAACGACAAGGAAACATTTACCAAGAGAAAGACGACAAGGATTAAAAATGGAATTATATATCTTTTGCTCATTTATTACCTCCTGGAGTATCTATTAATCACTATACTAAATTCCGATTTTATGCTATTTTTCAAAGCTATCTCAC
>JADFXG010000056.1 GCA_015233895.1 Nitrospirota bacterium
CTTTGTATTTAGTTATTTCCCATTCTTTGAATATGCAGTAATTAGCAGAAACTATGCCATTGGGATATTATTTCTCTTTCTTTTCTGTGCATATTTCGGTAAAGATTTTAAAAACAGAAATTATATTATTCTTTCCATAATTTTATTTTTAATGTGCCAGTGTAATGCTCTCTCAGCAGTGTTGGCGATAGCACTTGCAATCACTCTTTTTTTTGAGCCTATGTTTTTTAAGGAATTTACTTCTTATAAATCATGGCGATTTTACACAGCAATTTTGATTTTTACAGCAGGCTTAGCTATTTCAATAATTCAAATGAAGCCTCCGGCTGATTCCCGTTTCTATAATATAGTCATTAGCGACCCTGACATTCCAAAAAAAATAGCTGACCAGGTTACAGAAATGTGGAACGTCTTTGTACCTATCCCTCGTATTCAAATGAATTTCTGGCAGACAAATTTTATACGTTACCTGCCGATGAGTTTGGAAACGATATATGCTATAAGGCTGATTTTATCATCAGGCTTATTTCTATTTATCCTGTTTAGCATATTCAGAAAAAAAATACCTGCTTTTTATTATGTTATTGCCACAACAGGAGTTGCAGCATTTAATTGCATTTTTTTCAACGGCTTTTTGCGCCACAAAGGACACTACTACGTTGTCTTTGTTACAGCCATGTGGCTGTACAATTATTATCCCGCCCCAAAAACTACTGTTAATGCTTTTTTAAGTTTATTTGAGAGAAATCAAAATAGCTTTATAACTACAATATTTTCTTTAGGTATCATTGCTGCTTTAATGGCTAATACCATTGGTTTTATCTATCCTTTTTCAGAGTGTAAGGCAACAGCAGATTATATAAAGCAAAACCACTGGCAAAATATGCCTATTGCCGGCCACTGGTTTTATGCAGCAAGCGGCGTGTCGGCATATCTTGACAGACCCTTATATTACCCTGTGATTGATAAGATCGGCACGTTCAATGTTTGGAAAGCTGTAAAAAATGACCAGGTAGATGTACTTATGCAGGTTGACAAATATAGAGATTTCGTAAAGTCTGATGTTTTATTCATTGTTAATGAGCCGCTGCCGGATGAATTGGTTAGACTTACCGGATTAATTCCACTTAAGCAGTTTACACAGAGTGTCGTAAAGAGCGAAGAGTTTTATCTGTATATGATAAAATACTAAAAAATGTTATCTTTAACATGAAAACATGAAAAATACGTCTGATGATTTAAAATTTACATACACATTAACCCTTGTGTTTTTTGTTCTGACACTGTTTAACATCCTCCATCACGAGATGTGGCGGGATGAACTTGAGGCATGGATGATAGCCAGAGATGCCAGTTCTCTGCACGAACTTGTTGAAAATATGCGCTATCAGGGGCATCCCATGCTCTGGCATTTAATTCTGTATCCTATAACTAAAATAACACGAAATCCGGTTGCTATGCAGCTGGTTCATCTTGTTATTGCCACAGCCTCAGTATTTGTTTTTTTAAGGTTTTCGCCTTTTAGCAAGCTCTTAAAAGGACTCTTTGTGTTTGGATATTTTCCATTTTTTGAATACGCCACAATTAGCAGAAACTATGCTATTGGGATATTATTTCTCTTTCTTTTCTGTGCATATTTTAGTAAAGATTTTAAAAACAGAAATTATATTCTTCTTTCCATAATTTTGTTTTTAATGTGCCAGTGTAATGCCCTCTCAACAGTGTTGGCAATAGCCCTTGCTATCACTCTTTTCTTTGAACCTCTACTATCAAAGGATTTCATTTTTTATAAATCATGGCGATTTTATGCATCAATTTTAATATTTACGGCAGGCCTTGTACTTTCAATAATTCAAATGAAGCCTCCGGTTGATTCAAGCTTCTACAACCCAGTCATTATTGGACGCAACGTAACAGGAAAAATATATGATCAGATTTCAGCACTGTGGAATGTTTTTGTCCCTGTGCCTCGCGTTCAAATGCACTTTTGGAACACGAATTTTCTTAGTTACGTGCCTCTGAAAGCAGAAATACGCTATGCTCTGAGGTTGATCTTTTCTTTTGGGTTATTCGTGGTTTCGTTTTTTATTATGTTAAAAAAAAAAATACCGGCTTTTTACTATTGTATTGCAGTAATTGGGCTGACCACCTTTAGTTATGTCCTTCATGAGGGCACGTTACGCCATAAGGGGCATTACTACTTTGCCTTTATTTCCGCTCTGTGGCTTTCCAGTTACTACCCTTCAGAAGAATACAGGATGAGACGTATTTTCAATTTAGCTGATCGATTCAAAAATGCTTTTTTAATTGTAATACTCTCACTGTCCTTTACAGGAGCATTAATTGCAAACACAATCAACGACCTCTATCCGTTTTCCACAAACAAGGAGACTGCAAATTACATAAAGCAAAACGGCTTGCAAAATATGCCGATTGCAGGCTTCTGGGCAGCTACAACAGCAGGTGTGACCGCATACCTTAACCGCCCTTTCTATGACCCTGTACAGGATAAAGTAACATCCTTTAATGTTTGGAAAAGTGCAAAAAACGGCAAGATGGATGTTTTTAAAAATGTTATGTCATACGTGAATAGTGTTAAAACAGATGTTTTATTGATTGTAACAGAGGAGCCGTTACCGAATGATTTGGTTGAAGTTTACGGATTTAACCCGCTTAGGAGCTTTACAAATAGTATTGTAAAGGATGAGACATTTTATCTATATAGAGTCAGGTTTGAAACCCCGTGATTTCTAAGCAAGAATGTATATGGAGTGATCATTACGATTTAAAATTTACATACACATTAACCCTTGTGTTTTTTGTTCTTACCCTATTTAACATTCTGCATCATGTGATGTGGCGGGATGAGCTTGAGGCATGGATGATAGCCAGAGGTGCCAGCTCTCTGCACGAACTTGTTGAAAATATGCGCTATCAGGGGCATCCCATGCTCTGGCATTTAATTCTGTATCCTATAACCAAAATAACACGAAATCCAGTTGCTATGCAGATGGTTCATCTTGTTATTGCCACAGCCTCAGTATTTGTTTTTTTAAGGTTTTCGCCTTTTAGCAAGCTCTTAAAAGGACTCTTTGTGTTTGGATATTTCCCGTTTTTTGAATACGCCACCATTAGCAGAAACTATGCCATTGGGATTTTATTTCTCTTTCTTTTCTGTGCATATTTCGGTAAAGATTTTAAAAACAGAAATTATATTCTTCTTTCTATAATTTTGTTTTTAATGTGCCAGTGTAATGCCCTCTCAACAGTGTTGGCTATAGCTCTTGCTATCACGGTTTTTCTTGAACCTATTTTTTCTAAGGAATTTACTTTTTATAAATCATGGCGGTTTTATGCATCAATTTTAATATTTACGGCTGGTCTTGTTCTTTCAATATTACAAATGAAGCCTCCGGCTGACTCATACTGGTATCATTCAGTCATTATTACCTCCGACATACCATCAAGAATAGAGGATCAGATTTCTGAGATATGGAATGTTTTTATTCCAATACCCAGAATAGAGCTGAACTTTTGGGAGACTAATTTTATAACTTACTTACCTGTGCTAGATGAGCTGAGATATGTTCTAAGACTGTTTGCAGCGTTAGGTTTGTTTTTGTTTACACTTTGTATTGTTTTCAGAAGGAAAATCCCAGCGTTTTATTATATAGTTGCAGTAACAGGAATTAGTACCTTTGGTTATATTTTTTATGAGGGATGGCTTCGGCACAGAGGGCACTATTATTTTGCCTCTGTAGCGGCTCTTTGGATTAGCAGTTACTATCCTTTAAAGGAATTCTCAAAACCTTCATACAATGCGTTTTTCAGCTTTTTTGAAAGGAATAAAAACCACTTTTTGACTCTGATATTTTCAGCAGCGGTGATTGGCTCACTGATAGCTAATACGCTGGATTACATATATCCTTTTTCAGAAGCTAAAGAAACTGCAGAATTTATCAGAAAAAACAATTGGCAAAATATGCCGGTTTCTGGCCATTGGGATTATGCAACAAGCAGCGTGTCAGGATATCTTGACAGACCGTTTTATTATCCTGTAGCTGACAGAATCGGTACTTTCACCGTGTGGAAAGCTGTAAAAAATGACAAAGTAAATGTACTTATGCGTGTTGACAGATATAGAGACTTTGAAAGGTCTGATATTTTATTCATAGCGAATGAGCCAATACCGGATGAATTGGTTAGACTTACCGGATTAATTCCACTTAAGCAGTTTACACAGAGTGTCGTAAAGAGCGAAGAGTTTTATCTGTATATGATAAAATACTAAAAAATGTTATCTTTAACCTAAAAACATGAAAAATACGTCTGATGATTTAAAATTTGCATACAGC
>JADFXG010000057.1 GCA_015233895.1 Nitrospirota bacterium
GAATTAGATGAGAATCTTCTGAAAAAGAGTGTTTCGTCCATTATGTCAGAGGTGATTGGTTTATCAAACACGATAAATGGTTTCAGAAACTACTATATAGCTAATAATGAGCTGGAGGAGTTTAACTTAGAAGATTTGATAAACAGCACAGTAATGATTGTAGAAGGATATTTTAAACTGAAAGGTTTTACCTTCAACAAGGAGTTTGAAGATGGATTGAGGATAAATGCTTATCCGAATGAGTTTGCTCAGGTCTTATTGAATCTATTGACAAATGTTCAGGATGTGTTTGAAGCGAGGCATATTACTAACGGCATAGTTAATATAAGGGTATATAGAGACACTGATACTAACACAACAGTAATAACCATTGCAGACAATGGCGGCGGAGTGTGTGAGGAGAATATTCATAAGATATTTGACCCATATTTCACTACAAAAGATAAATCCAAGGGGACGGGGCTCGGTTTGTACATTTCAAAGTTAATCATAGAAAGGAGTATGAACGGCACTCTTTCTGTAAAAAACACCGATGGCTGGGCTGAGTTCAGGATAGAGATATGATGAACGGTACAGATAAAATGAAAGTGCTAATAGTTGACGATGACCCAGTTATCAGGCAGCTTTTTAGGCAAATATTGAAGAATATTTATAAACTATCGTTTGCCACAGGCGGCGTGATGGCGTTGGAAAAAGTAAAGAAGGTGACGCCTGATATAATACTCCTCGATATTTTAATGCATGGAATGGATGGATACGAGACGTGCAGGAGGCTAAAGGCTGACCCTGTAACTGCCGATATTCCGGTTATCTTTATCAGCTCCGTAACTGATATAGATGAGAGATTTGAGGCATTTGAAAGCGGGGGTGTGGATTTCATTTCAAAGCCCTTTCAAAGCATTAAGGTTTTAGCCAGAGTGGAAACGCATCTAAAACTATATAAATACCAGCGATTTTTAGAAAAAAGGGTTAAAGAGGAAGTCAACAAGCGCCTTGTTGAAGAGCAGATGCTGATACAGCAATCTAAGATGGCCTCTATGGGCGAGATGATTGGCGCTATATCTCATCAGTGGAGACAGCCGTTGAATGCCATTGGCCTCACGGTGCAGGATGTTAAGGAAGCGTTTAATGCGGGAGAGGTAGATAAGAAGTACCTTGAGGGCTTCGTTAAGCAGACCATGGAACTGATTCAGTTTATGTCCCAGACGGTAGATGATTTTCGAAACTTCCTGAAGCCGACCAGCGAAAAATGCACGTTTGACATAACAAAGCAATTTTACGACGTCGTTGCTCTTTTTTCCGGGATGTTAAAAAGTGACACCATTTTCGTGCAGATGAATACTCCAAAAGAGTGTTGTATCTATTCAATAGGTTACCCTAATGAACTAAAACAGGTTATCCTGAATCTGATAAACAACAGCCGTGACGCTATAAATACAAGAAGAAAAAAAGGGCTTCTTACAGATGATGGGCTGATTACTGTGGAGATTAAAGAGGTAAACGATAAAGTTGTTGCTTCCATAAGCGACAATGGCGGCGGCATAGACCCTGCTGTGATGGAAAAGCTCTTTGAACCATATGTAACAACTAAGGGGGAAGAAGGGACAGGAATAGGTCTATATATGTCCAAAGCTATTATAGAGGGAAAAATGAACGGGAAAATGTCCGTTTCAAACATAGAGGGCGGGGCACAGTTTGTCATAGAGCTGCCGCTTGTAAAGGAGGGATAAAATGACAGAAATTAAATGGAGTGTGTTAATAGTTGATGATGAGGCCAATAACAGGCAGATACTGCGGCAGATACTGAAAGATACGTATAAGCTGTCATTTGCCACAGATGGTTTACATGCCATGGATAAGGCCGCGAAGGACAAACCAGATATGATTCTGCTTGACCTTATGATGCCTGGAATTGATGGCTTTGAGACGTGCCGCCGCCTGAAGGCTGACAATGCGACCGCCTACATCCCCGTTATCTTTGTTACTTCTATGGTAGACGCGGAGGATGAATCGCATGGATTTGATGTTGGGGGCATTGACTACATTACAAAGCCGGTATCTCCGTCTATTGTACTGCATAGAGTGGCAGCTCATTTAGCGCTGTCTAATCAAAAACGGGTTTGTGAGCTGACTATTATAAAGCGCACAAAGGAGCTGATAGAGAGCCAGCAAGCATCTGTGTTTATGCTTGGAAAGGCCGGTCATTTCAATGACACTGACACAGGGGCGCATATATGGCGGATGGCGTCTTATTCGGTGGAAATAGCAAAGGCGCGCGGCTGGAATGCTGATGAGCTTGAGAAGATAAAGTATGCGGCGCCAATGCACGATACAGGGAAAATTGGGATTCCCGGTAATATTTTGAGAAAACCGTCTAAACTTGATCCTGATGAGTGGAAAACGATGATGACACATCCTACAATCGGCCACGGTATCTTATCTGAAAGCGATACCCCTTTATTTAAGATGTCTACGGATATAGCTCACTGTCACCACGAGAAATGGAATGGTTCGGGCTATCCTAATGGTTTCAAAGAAAAAGAGATGCCTGAAAGTGCGGCAATTGTGGCCATTGCCGATGTGTTTGACGCACTCACCTCAGTGCGGCCATACAAAGAGGCATGGCCTATTGATAAGGCATTTGAAGAAATCAGAAATGGAGCAGGAAGTCATTTTGCACCGTACCTTGTTGATTGCTTTTTTGAGGTAGAGGCTGAAATCAGAAGACTTAAAGATATGTGGGATCAGAAAGAAAAAAGCGGAGATTCCCGTGTTTAGATAAAATGTGCTGAACTTCATTTAATCATTCAGTCAGTATAAAAGTGATATCATGGCAAAGGTTAGCCGGTATGCTGACATATTGTGTCACAGAGTGACGTAATATGTCAGGTGATTGGGGATTATAATGAATTATGCGCTAATTACATTACAGGGCATGGTATTTGCTGGTATTAACGTATGACTGCATCTTTGACACATAGGCAAGCTGGTCACAGTATCATTATGGCGGTGACTTATATATTTTTGAATATTATTCAAAAGCCAAATGATATTGACGTAACTATATAATTTACCGGGGATAAGGTTAAATATAATGTTACTGAGTGAGGAAAAAAAGTTAGAGCCTAAGTCAATAAATGTCTATCCATCCACTGCGATGCGTATTGTGTGCCCATACTGTGGCGTCAAAGGTATAATCAAAAAAGAATACGAGCCGCAGAAGGCATTTAGTATATCCTGTCCAAAGTGTAAACAGCTTATTGAAATTCATTTAAATAAACGGACGTTCTATCGTAAAAAGGTTAAGATTGAGGCGCTCTATAAGATCAGTGCAACCAACAGTCCACCTAAAAAGGGGTATATTTTAGATATATCCACAGGAGGGCTAAACTTCGGGTGTTATAAAATTGACCCTACGCACGTAAAGATAGGTAATTTTGTATCGTTGAGCTTCACCTTACCGCCAAGGGAAGAGCCAATTAAGGTAGAAGGGGAAATCGTCCGCATATTAGATGAGACAGATAAAACCATTACCGTGGGACTAAAGTTTAAAGACGTAGGTGAATTTGAAGAGACTCAAATCGGTTATTTCCTTAAAGTTTGATAGCGGTCAAATGAGTAACAGGGGGGCGTCCTTCGACAGGCTCAGGATAATTCATAGACTCAGGATGTTTCAATTGACAAGCCCGGTATGATTCGATTGATATAGGAATCTTCTTACTTCTATGATTGCAACTTAGTATTACTTTGCGGGGGCCGACCCACACATATTACAATTTCTCGCAATAGAAACTGCGGGGTCTGCCCCCTCTTTTACTGAGCTTACTGCTAGGATTGATTAGATACGGTGAAACCGCACCCATCATATGTTTTGTTGCAAATTACGTGCCAAAACGTGAATCAAGTAATATCAATGACTTATAAATTTTCTGTGTGTCATAATAGCGATACATTTTCCTATATAGTACCCACATTCCTTTATTGCGGAACATTTTTCCTGTGCCCGGCTGCGGCCTATGGCGCCCTCATTTCTTCAAGGTACTGCCCGGCGAGGGTCGCTCGTATCGGGTCTGTCGTCTTATAATACTCTATCATCTTGTCCGCTATCTCCTTGTGGTTAAACGGCTTCACTATATATCCCTGTATCCCAAGGCGCAGACAGTCTGTT
>JADFXG010000058.1 GCA_015233895.1 Nitrospirota bacterium
CAACAAGCTCGTGCAGCGAGCTGGCATCTCTGGCTATCATCCATGCCTCAAGCTCATCCCGCCACATCACATGATGCAGAATGTTAAACAGGGTCAGAACAAAAAACACAAGCGTTACGATATAAGTGAATTTTATATCATCAAAAGCACTTTCTATGTTTTTCAGGTTTAAGCTCACGGACTCTAATCTTTTATCAGATACAGATAAAACTGTTCACTCTTTACGACACTCTGTGTAAACTGCCGAAGTGGAATTATTCCGGTAATTTTAATCAATTTATCCGATAGCGGCTCATTAACAATGAATAAAATATCTGACTTTACGGTATCTCTATATGCGTCAAGCTGCATAAGTACATTTCTGTTGTCATATTTTATAGCTTTCCAAACATTGAAGGTCCCGATTTTATCAATTACCGGATAATAAAAGGGTCTGTCAAGATATGCCGACACGCCGCTTGCTGCAAAATACCAGTGGCCGGCAATAGGCATATTTTGCAAGTTGTTTTGCTTTATATAATCTGCTACCGCTTTAGACGCTGAAAAAGGATAGATAAAACCCATGATGTTAGCCATTAATGAAGCTATTATACTTAATGAAAAAATTGTAGTTATAAAGCGATTCTGATTTCTCTCAAATAAACTTAAAAACGCATTAACAGTAGTTTTAGGGGCAGGATAACAATTGTACAGCCACAGGGCTGTGACAAAGACAACATAATAGTGTCCTTTGTGGCGCAAATAGCCGTTAAAAAAAATGCAATTAAATGCTGCAATTCCTGTTGTGGCAATAACATAATAAAAAGCAGGTATTTTCTTTCTGAATATAGTAAACAGGATAAATAGAAATAATCCAGACGATAAAATCAGCCTTAGAGTATACATCATTTCGTCACGTATCGGCAGGTAACGTATAAAATTTGTTTGCCAAAAATTCATTTGAATACGAGGTACCGGTACAAAGACATTCCACATGTCTGTAATCTGGTCAGCTATTTTTTTTGGAATGCCTGGGTCGTTAATGACTAAATTAGAGAAAATGGCATCAGCCGGAGGCTTCATTTGAATTATTGAAATAGCTAAGCCTGCTGTAAAAATCAAAATTGATGCGTAAAATCGCCCTGATTTATAGGCATTGAAATCCTTAAAAAACAAGGGCTCAAGAAATAGAGTGATTGCAAGTGCTATCGCCAACACTGCTGAGAGCGCATTACACTGGCTCATGAAAAACAAAACTGTTGAAAGGAGTATGTAATTCCTGTTCTTAAAATCTTTCCCAAAATATGCACAGAATAGAAAAAGAAACAAGATGCCTAGTGCATAGTTTCTGCTAATTATTGCGTATTCAAAGAATGGGTAATAACCAAATATAAATAATCCTCTTAAAATCTTGCTAAAGGGGGCAAATCGTAAAAAAACAAAAGCGGACGCTGTGGCGATAAGAAGATGAACCATCTGCATGGCAACCGGATTTCTTGTTATTTTAGTTATCGGGTAGAGAATCAAGTGCCAAAGCATGGGATGCCCCTGATAACGCATGTTTTCAACAAGTCCGTGAAGAGTGTCGGCATCCCTTGCAATCATCCATGCTTCAAGCTCGTCCCGCCACATCGCATGATGCAAAATGTTAAACAGGGTCAGAACAAAAAACACAAGCGTTACGATATATGCAAATTTTAAATCGCTGTCAGATTTATTCATGATTTTTAGCTGCCATATTTTACCAAATATATCCAGTAAATCTCATCATACGCTGCTCCCCATGAGAAACTCCTTAGCTCAATGATATGCAGCAAATCCATGATGTTTTTTTGCAGCGGATATGATGTTACGAGTACCAGATTTTTCCCCTCTTTTTTTGTAATAGTTATTAGGTCTTCTGCTGTCCAAGGTTTGCTCTTTTTGTCCCATATTATAAACGTACCAACCCTGCTGCTGTCAAGATAATAAACAGAGCGGTTCAGGTATCCGGCAATTGGGCTTATTATATAATCAAAGCTTCCTGCTATAGGTAAATTAGCTGTGCCTGGATTGTTTTGTATAAAAGCAGCAGCAGCATAAGAGGACGAAAAAGGAAAAATAATGTCCAGCACATTAGCTGAAATACCTGCGATACAATTAGCAAGCAAAACTACCGTAACAATGTATTTTGTCAGAAGTTTCTCGGAAAAGATACTTAATTTATTCAAATACTCTTTTTTGAACTCAACCATGCCTTGAGTTTGTTTATAAAGCCATAGCGATGAGATAAAAATTAAATATAGATGCCCTATGTATCTTAGCCTTGTGGCAACAACAAAGTAAAACGCAAACACAAACCCTGTACCAAAAAGATAGAAAAACAGAACCTTTGGCTTACGTATAAAAGCCGCAACTATTATGACAAATACGGCAAGTGAAACAACAAACCTAATCATATACCTCTCAAAAGGCCTCAGAGGCAGATAGCTTACCGCATTGGATTCCCAAAACATTGTTTCAAAGCGTGGAATTGGCACATATGCATTCCACAGATTGGAAACCATAGCGGTTGAATCGGCAACAATCTCATCAAAATTGTGGGGTAAATGTAGAGGTGAGTAAAGAGATGTATCAGGCTCAGGTGCCATAACTCTTAAGGCAATTACAAGACCGATAAAAAAGACCGCTCCTGAAACTATAACCTCTGTGCGCTTTTTGAAAGATTTTATCCACTCATTTCTTTGGTAAAACAACTCTATAGCACAATATAGAGCACAGGCTATAGCTAAAACTGTGGCAAACACATTACATCGGCACAGGAAAAATAAAATAATTGATAAAACTATATAATTATTTTCCAAAACCCGTTTTTTGTACAAAGCCATAAATGAAAACAAGAAAAGCACACCGACGGCATAGTTTCTGCTTATGATGTTGTACTCATAAAATGTAAAATATCCAAAGACAAACAGAATCCTCTGTGTTTTGGTCAGAGGCGCATACCTCGTAAAAATATAAACGGACACAGTGGCAATAATCACGTGAACAACCTGCATAGCTGCCGGATTTTGCGTTAAATGTTTGACAAGGTAAAGAATAATAAACCATAACGAGGGGTGTCCCTCATATTTGATATTGAGGAAGAGCTCCGAAAATGAATTAGATGAAAGCGCAATCATCCATGCCTGAAGCTCATCCCGCCACATTTCATGGTGAGACACACTATAGAGTGACACAGTGAGAAAAACCAAAGACAGCAACAGGCTAAGGCGTTTGTCGGAGTGTTCCACGGTAGTTACATTAGTTTGTACCATTTCAACACTTGATATTGTACTTTATCAGTGAAAAATTTTTCAAATAAGCGAATGAGGGAGGTTCTAAGAGTTCTTTGCTTTAACAATATACCATGGGACATTAAGAGCTTCTGATTTGTAAGCACAAGCGTACTTATTCTATAATACTGCAGACAGTAAATGTGTTAATCCGTTAACCAGGGGGAAATATGAATCTGAATAAGTTTTTAGCACAGGTAAAGCAGTTTGAGGACCTGAGTGAGGAGGAGTTGAGGGTTCTTTCTGAGGCGGCCTCCGTTGTGGATTATTCTGATGGCATGCACATAAAACACGTAGGGGAGATGAGCAGGTTTTTTTATGTTGTTTATGACGGAAAGATAAAAGTGGTCTTAGAGTCCGGCGAAAAAATTACAACACTTACACGCGGGGAGATTTTTGGAGAGATGTCCCTTATGACAGGTGAGCCCTCAGGAGCTGACATAATTTCAGAGGGCAGCTCCCAGGTTGTCAAAGTCCCAAGAGAGCTCGTTTCTCATGTTATATACGGAAATCCTGCCGCTATGACAAAAATAGCCAAAACCATAGCTCACCGCTTGACT
>JADFXG010000059.1:0-529 GCA_015233895.1 Nitrospirota bacterium
GGAATTTCGCTACCTTAGGACCGTTATAGTTACGGCCGCCGTTTACTGGGGCTTCGGTTCAAAGCTTCGCCTTGCGGCTAACCTTTTCCCTTAACCTTCCAGCACCGGGCAGGTGTCACACCCTATACGTCGTCTTGCGACTTTGCAGAGTGATGTGTTTTTACTAAACAGTCACCCAAGCCTCTTTACTGTGACCTTCATGGCTGCGCCCGCGAGGGGCCTGACCAATCCGGCACTCCTTCTTCCGAAGTTACGGAGCCACTTTGCCTAGTTCCTTAGGGACGGATATCTCGAGCACCTTACCATATTCTGGTTATCTACCTGTGTCGGATTACGGTACGATTGACCATGATACTCACTTAATGGTTTTTCTCGGCAGCCTGGTATCACTGACTTCGCTTTGATATAATCGCAGCTCCCCATCACCCCTCAGCATGCATTGCTGCACACCTACCGGTTTGGACGGACTATTCCAACAGTCCGATCAGTTAACCTTCCGCGTCACATTAAGCTATAACGTTCATAGCCA
>JADFXG010000059.1:539-3376 GCA_015233895.1 Nitrospirota bacterium
ACATAATTGATAACGCGTTACAAGTGGTGCAGGAATATTGAACCTGCTGTCCATCACCTACGTCTACCCGACCTCGGCTTAGGATCGACTAACCCTGGGCGGATTAACCTTCCCCAGGAAACCTTAGATTTTCGATGCTATAGTTTCTCGCTATAGTTTTCGCTACTTATACCAACAGTATCACTAGTGTCTACTCCAGCGCTCCTTACGGTACGCCTTCAACGCATGACACTACGCTCCCCTACCACTCTCGCCTTGCGGCGGAATCCACTGCTTCGGTTACATGCTTGAGCCCCGATCATTTTCGGCGCAAGACCACTCGACCAGTGAGCTATTACGCACTCTTTAAATGATGGCTGCCTCTAAGCCAACATCCTGGCTGTTTATGTGATCTCACTTCCTTTACCACTTAGTCTATATTTGGGACCTTAGTTGATGGTCTGGGCTGTTTCCCTCTCGAGCAAGAAGCTTAGCCCTCTTGCTCTGACTTCCGAGATAAAATAAACAGTATTCGGAGTTTGGTTAGATTTGGCAGCCCGGTAAGGCCCCTAGTCTATTCAGTAACTCTACCCCTGTTTATTAATTCCTCGAAGCTAGTCCTAGAACTATTTCGGGGAGAACCAGCAATTGCCACGTTTGACTAGCCTTTCACTCCGATCCACAGCTCATCGCGAATCTTTTCAACGATAATGCGTTCGGTCCTCCACTTATCTTTCGATAAGCTTCAACCTGGCCATGGATAGATCACGTGGTTTCGGGTCTATTATGTGCTACTTATTGTCGCCCTATTCAGACTCGGTTTCCCTACGCCTACACTCCAGAGGAGCTTAAGCTTGCAACACATAATAACTCGTTGGTCCATTATGCAAAAGGTACGCCGTCAGCCGTTTTCTCCTCTTACGAGAAGAACATAGGCCTCCGACAGCTTGTAGGTTTATTATTTCAGGTTCTATTTCACTCCCCTCCCGGGGTTCTTTTCAACTTTCCCTCACGGTACTTGTCCACTTTCGGTCAGATTGAGTATTTAGGCTTAGCCCATGGTCGGGCCAGATTCCTGCCAGATTTCCCGTGCCCGGCAGTACTTGGGATACCTCTAGGGTGCTTTGGAATTTCGCATACCTGGCTCTCACAGTCTATGGCGTGTTTTTTCAAACACTTCTGCTATTCCATCACAATCCCACATTAAGGTCCCGCAACCCCGACAAGCATGCTTGTCGGTTTAGCCTGTTCTCTCTTCGCTCGCCGCTACTAAGAGAATCCCATTCGGTTTCTTTTCCTCAGGTTACTTAGATGTTTCAGTTCACCTGGTATAGCTTTTCATACCTATGTATTCAGTATGAGATCATCAGAGATGAATCTGATGGGGTTGCCCCATTCGGAGATCCCCGGATCAAAGCCAATTGCGGCTCCCCGGGGCTTATCGCAGCTTTCCACGTCCTTCATCGCCTTAATCTGCCAAGTCATTCATTATAAACCCTTTGTAGCTTGATCAAAAACGTTTCTTAATCAGGGCGAGAAGCCCGATTAAGATAAAACTACTCGGCAATATGTATTACCCTATATTTCATAGTTGTCAAAGAGCTTCGACCCCAAGCAGCTATGCTGCCTGAGGAAAAAGTTTACTCAAATCTATTGTCCTTGAATTCAAATCTGGTGGAGCCGAGGAGGATTGAACTCCTGACCCCCTGCTTGCAAAGCAGGTGCTCTCCCAAACTGAGCTACGGCCCCATAAAAATTAACTGGGGCTATATGGTGGGCCCGAGGGGGATCGAACCACTGACCTCGTCCTTATCAGGGACGCGCTCTAACCAACTGAGCTACGGGCCCAAAGTCAGTGGTAGGAATTGGAAGAAACCGGGACAGATTGACTTATTGACTTAGCAAAAATAAGCCAATGTGTCCCGGTTTTTTATCAATTCTACCTTACAAAAATATAAAAAAAGCCAAGTCTTTCGAAGAGAAGATCATAACTTGATTTAATCCTCTCAAAGAAGGACTTTGTTTCATTTACAACTACAACTGGATTTTTTCTACCCTATTATAGAATAGAAAGGAGGTGATCCAGCCGCACGTTCCCGTACGGCTACCTTGTTACGACTTAGCGCCAGTCACGAGTTTTACCTTCGGCCTGCCTACACAGGACTTCGGGTACTCCTCGCTCCCATCGCTTGACGGGCGGTGTGTACAAGGCCCGGGAACGTATTCACGGCAGCGTGCTGATCTGCCATTACTAGCGATTCCGGCTTCATGGAGTCGAATTGCAGACTCCAATCTGAACTGAGGATAAATTTAAGAGATTAGCTCCCCCTCGCGGGTTGGCAACCCTCTGTCTTACCCATTGTAACACGTGTGTCGCCCAGGGCATAAAGGCCGTACTGACTTGACGTCATCTCCACCTTCCTCCTGGTTATCCCAGGCAGTCTCCTTAGAGTGCTTCACATCTAGCAAGCTAGATGTAAGTGGCAACAAAGGATAATGGTTGCGCTCGTTGCGGGACTTAACCCAACATCTCACGACACGAGCTGACGACAGCCATGCAGCACCTGTAATAGCTCCTGACTTGACAGGTCGTTCCACTTTCATTTCACTACTTCTATTATGTCAAGCCCTGGTGAGGTTTTTCGCGTAGCTTCGAATTAAACCACATGTTCCACCGCTTGTGCGGGCCCCCGTCAATTCCTTTGAGTTTTAGCCTTGCGACCGTAGTCCCCAGGTGGAGCACTTAATGCGTTAGCTGCGACACCGACCCCTAAAGGGACCGACATCTAGTGCTCATCGTTTACGGCTAGGACTACCAGAGTATCTAATTCTGTTTGCTCCCCTAGCTTTCGCAATTT
>JADFXG010000060.1 GCA_015233895.1 Nitrospirota bacterium
GAGGACTTCCACGACGTGTATAATGGGGCGGACCTTGCGGACAGGCTGGTCTTCACCGGCTACGTAGACAGGCAAACCCTTACCGCACTTCTCGAAAATGCCAGGGTATTAGCCATCGTCTCATTGATGGAGGGTTTTGGCCTGCCGGTTTTGGAAGCCATGGCCGCAAACGTGCCCGTGTTGTCTTCCAACGTCTCATCGCTGCCGGAGGTTGCCGGAGACGCTGCCTTTTACGTAGACCCACTCGACGTAGATTCCATTACAAAGGGGCTTCACAGGCTTTTGTCCGATGAGGCGCTAAGAACAGACCTCACCGTAAGAGGAGTAAAAAGGTTAAATAACTTTTCCTGGGAATCCGCCGCTCAAAAGACTATGGACGTGTTCCTGGCCGCAGTTGGAAAAAAGCCGTAGTGTCATGTCAATTATCCAAAGTTGGATAAAATCGTGATAGCTTTATCCGACTTAGCGGGCCAGCAGTCTGTCCTCTTCCGTTTAGAGAAGACCCGGCAAGATGCATGGAAGCTATTTTATCGATTATAAGGAAAGCGAAAAAAAGCTTGCCGATACCGGAAATTGATTTATTCCCATAATTTATAACTTTACACGCTTTCTCTTCACAAACCCAAAAGCATAGTAGCCACTATTAACGGAATACACACAAAATAATAGAGTTTCAATCCACGCTCCCGCATGGGGAGCGACCTTGCCCGGTCTGCTGCGGCCAGGGCGATCCGTCGTTTCAATCCACGCTCCCGCATGGGGAGCGACTCACGCCATATAGTACGCCACCGTTGGAATTGCCGGTTTCAATCCACGCTCCCGCATGGGGAGCGACCAACTATCTTGGCTATAGCGATTGGCGACTACCGGTTTCAATCCACGCTCCCGCATGGGGAGCGACCTTCGACGCTAAAAAGGGCACCACGCGCGTTCTGAGTTTCAATCCACGCTCCCGCATGGGGAGCGACTTCGGCACAATCCCGACGGACAGCGTTCAGATTTGTTTCAATCCACGCTCCCGCATGGGGAGCGACTTCATTAAGGCGGGTCGGATTTTCGTAGACAATGAGTTTCAATCCACGCTCCCGCATGGGGAGCGACCTGAGCCTCGCCCATTGCCAGCGTCCAATATTTAGTTTCAATCCACGCTCCCGCATGGGGAGCGACTAGGCGATTGGGCCGTTATAGAGGCTCAAAAACCCGTTTCAATCCACGCTCCCGCATGGGGAGCGACTTTATTCGCGCTCCGGGAATATCAAGGCGTCCCCGGGTTTCAATCCACGCTCCCGCATGGGGAGCGACGTGACCATTGGGTCCACCAACTGTCCAGTTTGATGTTTCAATCCACGCTCCCGCATGGGGAGCGACTTGTAATTCATTAAGGTTTGAAGATCCATAGCCGGTTTCAATCCACGCTCCCGCATGGGGAGCGACCAAAGAGCCCGTTCGCCACGCCGTACGATAGATCGTTTCAATCCACGCTCCCGCATGGGGAGCGACATTAAATCAATAATCCACTGTCGGCGATTCTGATAGTTTCAATCCACGCTCCCGCATGGGGAGCGACCTTTTCTACGTTTTTTTATTTCTGTCAATATAAATGTTTCAATCCACGCTCCCGCATGGGGAGCGACGATCTGCTTCTATCATAAATTCCGGCAATTTATTGTTTCAATCCACGCTCCCGCATGGGGAGCGACTTTGTCCGGACGCTTATGAACGCGCCCATACCGAGTTTCAATCCACGCTCCCGCATGGGGAGCGACTCCGCAGCCCCTGGGAATGTAAAACATAGGGTCAGTTTCAATCCACGCTCCCGCATGGGGAGCGACTAAAAACCCTATATTCGATCTTAAGGGATCTGGAGTTTCAATCCACGCTCCCGCATGGGGAGCGACATAGGATTAAAATGGTGTTTTGGATGGTAATAAAAGTTTCAATCCACGCTCCCGCATGGGGAGCGACTGCGTGATATTGGGATTTTGGTTGGCAATAGATAGTTTCAATCCACGCTCCCGCATGGGGAGCGACTCGCAGCTACAACTTCTTGAAATTTAACCGTTTATTTGATGCTTTCCGCGAAGCTATCATTAAGCGGTATAAAAATATTGAGTTATCAAAGAACATTATAAATTTTTCATTGTTTTTCAGTACATTACATCAATGCGAACCCATCGGTAAAACTATGCGGACTTGAGGTTCGCGGAGTATTTCAGATAAGCAACGGCCCCTCCTGATCGAACGGTTCTTTTGCGCCGAAATGCTCAACGCGGTTTTTCCAATTGGCACCCAGATAGTAAAATCTCAGACTGTCTTTCTTATCATCAATCTCTGAAATCAGCCTCGCCTTCAGCATTGTCCACTGTGCTGGGTCAACAATACATTCAAACACCGAGTACTGCACCCTCTGACCGAAATCCTGACAAGCGTGAGCCACCCTGCGTAAACGGCGTTTGCCGTTTCCATCAGTAGTAGCAACATCGTAGCTTATTAAAACAAGCATTGTCAGCCCTCACTTCCGTTTCAATCCACGCCCCAACATAGGGGCGACACCGATGAACTCACTTCC
>JADFXG010000061.1 GCA_015233895.1 Nitrospirota bacterium
ATAGTTTTTTATTTGAGGCAACGTTGCCGTTTTGTATAGTTTTTTGATTAGGCAATTCGAATTGTTGATTTCCCCATATTTGTGGTAAGATATCTAAACTTTGTAGTATGACAGTAACATATTACAGTTTTAATGGATATTTGTAACGGAGATTAGGCTAAAGATGAAGTCATCTATATATATATCGCTAATGCTTTTTTTAGTGCTATTTGTGACAGGCTTATCAAGCGCAAAAGACAGGTCATTAGTTGTAAAAGATGAGCCACGCAACTCTCAAAAACGCATAGCGCTTGTTGTTGGAAATGCGTCGTATAAGAAGGCGCCATTGAAAAACCCGTTGCATGATGCGCGAAAAATGAGTGACACTTTGTCAAAGTTAGGTTTTGATGTTATAACTAAAGAAAATACCAACCAGAAAGAATTAGAGAGAGCAATAAAAGATTTTGCTTTAAAACTTTCTAATGGTAATATCGGAATATTCTTTTTTGCAGGACATGGTGTGGAGGTAGAGGGCAGAAATTACATTATTCCGATAGATGCAGAGATAGAAGATGAAAACGATGTGAAATACAAAGCTGTTGATGTACAGATGGTGTTGGAGAAGATGGAAAGCTCAAGAAATCAGGTAAACATAGTAATTTTAGATGCGTGCAGGAATAATCCTTTTACCAGAGGTTTTCGTTCAGCAACAAGGGGGCTGGCATCAATGGATGCAGGGAAAGGAATAGCAGCAGGGGGAACAATAATAGCTTACGCAACGTCAGCAGGCTCGACAGCCAGTGATGGTAAAGGGAAAAATGGAGTGTTTACCGAGGAGTTTTCAGAAAACGTTTTAACCCCAGGGTTAAAAATAGAAGAAGTATTTAAAAAGACAGCAAGAGGGGTAAGAGAAAAAACGGCAGGTGCTCAAGTGCCTTTTCTTTCAACATCCGTTTTTGATGACATTTATTTAGCATCTGACAAAACGTCAGAACCCGTCGAAGTGCTCCCTGTAAAAGCAGAGACTCTACCAACGCAAGACGTAAAGACTGAAAATGATACGGTATCACAAGTTGAACAAAAACCAGACAACGAAACACAGCCTCCGGAGGCTAAACGCCAACAAGATAAACCAACAACAAGTTTTACAGGCGTACCATCTGAGCCTGATAAGGACAACCACAAATTCCGGAAAATCCTGTTACTGTTATCAGCATTAGCGTTACTGATATTGATTATTGTTTTTCGTAGGAGCGTGAATCCTTTTAAAAGGGTTAAGCATCCACAATCAGAAAATTCAGAGGCCTTGTTGGGGCACAATCAGGAGAAAGATGAGAGTTTGGATAATCTTAACACTGAAGAGGCCGTAACTGACAGTACTTACACAGATACTCTTACACAGATGGAGTTTGTGCTGGTAAAGGGCGGCTGTTATATGATGGGAGATACGTTTGGTGGTGGAGGTAAAGATGAGAAACCTGTACATGAGGTATGTGTCGGGAGTTTTTATATGGGTAAGTATGTAGTAACGCAGGAACAATGGACTAAAATAATGTCAAGCAACCCATCAAAATGCGCCATTTCTGACAACTATCCTGTAGAGCGTGTAAGTTGGAATTATGCGAAAGAATTTATACGTAAATTAAATAATAAAACGGGGAGCAAGTATCGCTTACCTACAGAGGCGGAGTGGGAGTATGCGTGCAGAAGCGGAGGAAAGGATGAGATGTACTCCGGTGGCAGCGATGTTGATAAATATGCATGGTATGATGAAAATTCAGGGGATAAAACACATCCGGCTGGGCAAAAACAACCAAATGGCTTAGGACTGTTTGATATGAGCGGCAATGTTTGGGAGTGGGTTGAGGATGTATATGCAGAGGATTCTTACACCAAACATTCTAAGAATAATCCAATATATACGGGAGCCGGCATTAACCGCGTTGTGCGTGGCGGGAGCTGGCTTGACACCCAGCAAAACGTTCGGTGTTCCTACCGGGGCAGCATCGCCCCTGACCGTGGTCACAGCAACATCGGTTTCCGGCTTGTCTTTACGATGTAACATCTATAAGCTAATCATATGATGATAGTAGCAGTTAGTCCAGATATTTTTGCCGGGTGGCATTTCTGACCGGCCATACGTAGTACTCATATGACCTTGGTGCCGTCTCCATAATCATTATGCCCGAAAAATACCCTGTCCATGCCTTTTCTTTGTCAATTTGTGTCGAAGTCCAATGGGGATAACAAGCGTTTTTAAACCCTGCCTTATCTATAGGCCTGACAGTAGCACCCCCGCAGCTATGTTTCTTATAATAATTATCATCACAAAAGGCTGGTAAAAAGCAAAAGGAGACAGATGTATCGCATCGTGGCCTTTCTGTCTGAGCGAGAGAGTTCAAAAAACTGTGTCATGACGTCTAATTAGAGAGCATTTTTTGAAAAGTATATTTTCAGAAACTGCATAACTGAATTATATTATCAGTTAAGAAAAAAAGGAGGCATAACACAATG
>JADFXG010000062.1:0-472 GCA_015233895.1 Nitrospirota bacterium
TAAATCTGGACCAAAAATTTACAGTATCATCATTTTCTCTGATTTTTGCTAAAGTAGTTGCATCAATAGTTTTTGACTTTATCGTTGATGAAGATGTCTTTCTAACGGATTCGTTTTATTCGACTCGTGATGATGGTGGCATTCATTTACTTTTTTCAGTCAGTGCGAAACGTGAAGAAACAAAAAATGTAATCAAGGTTCATCTGACGACACAAGCACATCTAAATGACCGTCAGGTTAATGTTGAGGCTTAGCTGGTATCACTGGAACCAATCGAAGTTCGTGGATGGAAACAGATTTGCGAGTTCCTTAATGTTCGCCATAAACGAACTGCACGACGTATTTTGCAGAACGTCGGCCTTCTGGCTTATGATGTAAGAACACCGGTATTGAACAAGTCGTGCTTTGCTCAAGCTTCACGGATGAGGGTTGTGACAGTGAATATTCCAAAGGTGTCGAATTCGACATAATT
>JADFXG010000062.1:515-1717 GCA_015233895.1 Nitrospirota bacterium
ACTATTTGTCTGTTTTATTTATACAGGTTCTTAGGACGTTTGGCTTCGGTAGCTTTCGAGTACTCCGAGATTTTCGGAAGAATCCTCAAGCTCGATAGTTTTAAACTGGGTGCTCCGCACAGGTTTCCACGCGCCTACGCTCCGTTCGCCTGAAGGGAGCGGCTCACTACTCTACGGCGCGGCCGAAAGTCTTCTCTTGATGTCCGCATACGTCCCACCCTTTCTGTCATTCCTGCGAAAGCAGGAATCCATGCTTTGCAAACATGCCAGGCGGTCTATGTTATTCTATAAGCATGAAAAAAGCCCTTGTTGAAGCAAGGGCTCATAACCTCTTCTAAGAAGAGGTATCTTTTATGTCGAGGTGTTTTATTATGTCAAAGAATCCCCACAAAGATCAAACTCCATCTGAGTCAAACAAGAAATTAAGTCTCATTAAGGGTAATGACAACGGTGGTAATTTTGAAGATGGGTATGCTTATATTCCAACTGTTGTATTTGATGCGATTAGTAACAGTACTGGTCTTAGCGAAGCTGAATCACTAATAATATATGCTCTTGTGAGGGCAAATTATGGCCGCCCAAGCATAATTGCCAAATATCTTACTCTGAAAGACATGACGCATATCGATGGTATCACGATATTTCGTAATATTAGATCGCTAATCGAAAAAAACATTATCATCAGAATAGGTATAGGTTCTACCTGTCACTTTAAAATCAACGAAGATATAAGTATGTGGCAATGTTGGCCCGCACTTTTTCAAGAGTTCAAGTTTTCAGGGATAACTCTTGCTGAATTTGCCAGGGTAACAGAACTAAGCAAATCTCATCTGAAAGAAGGCTTTAAGCCGTTCCTGGATGCTCAGGAAGACAAATTAAGGGAGTAGCTCCGACAACAACGCTAAGATATATATCTCGATGGCCACCGTCGTCACCACCTATTGTCCACCCTTTCTGTCATTCCTGCGAAAGCAGGAATCCATAGCACCTTAAAAAAAGTAAGGAAATATTTCAATATGTAACCAATATGTAACGGGCCATATGGTATATTGTTTGAATGGTATATTGCTTGCACACACACACACACACACACAAAGTTTTATATATAGTATTTTTGCTTCCTGGCTTCAAAGCGAGGGATTTTAATTGAGGTGATTCTTATTCACCAAATTTTCTGACCAAACGGCCAGGTGCGATAAATG
>JADFXG010000062.1:1805-2255 GCA_015233895.1 Nitrospirota bacterium
TGAAGGCCCCTGCTGGAAACAGGAGCCTTTGACCCATCCTTGATGGGTATATCTCAATATAAGGTGGTTATATTATGACACCTCCACGTTCACAAAATCAATCCTCAAGAAAAGCTCTTCCTATCAATTCCAAAAAGCGAGAACCAGGTTCATTTTTTTTGTTTCCATATAAGGTTATCGAAGCTCTTTATAGTCGCGATGTATCACCGGACCTTTCAAAGTATGAAATGCGTATCTTCCTTTTCATAGTTCGTGTAACAATGGGCTGGAATAGAGCATATGCTAAGGTTTCATTTAAAGAACTCTCAGAAAATACACAAATAGATCGCCGCTCTTGTCAAAGGTCATTAAGTAATTTGCTTAAAAAGAATATGGTCCTAAAAAAAGGTGGTGGCCCAGGTGCTCCAACTTATTATGGCATCAATGAAGATATATCGAAGTGGATAGATA
>JADFXG010000063.1 GCA_015233895.1 Nitrospirota bacterium
TGGTTTAATTCGACGCAACGCGAAGAACCTTACCTGGGTTTGACATGTGAGTGGTAGGATTCCGAAAGGAAAACGACTCGGTAGTAATACTGAGAGCTTGTACAGGTGCTGCATGGCTGTCGTCAGCTCGTGCCGTGAGGTGTTGGGTTAAGTCCCGCAACGAGCGCAACCCCTATCCTTTGTTGCCATCAGGTTATGCTGGGCACTCTAAGGAAACTGCCGGCGATGAGTTGGAGGAAGGTGGGGACGACGTCAAGTCATCATGGCCCTTATATCCAGGGCTACACACGTGCTACAATGGCTACTACAGAGGGAAGCAAGATCGTGAGGTGGAGCTAATCCCTAAAAATATTCGTAGTTGGGATCGAAGTCTGCAACTCGACTTCGTGAACGTGGAATCGCTAGTAATCGCAGATCAGCTACGCTGCGGTGAATACGTTCCCGGGCCTTGTACACACCGCCCGTCACACCACGAAAGTCTGTTGTACCCGAAGGGGGTGAGCCAACCTGCAAAGGAGGCAGCTCACGAAGGTATGGTAGGTGATTGGGGTGAAGTCGTAACAAGGTAGCCGTAGGGGAACCTGCGGCTGGATCACCTCCTTTCTAAGGAACGATTAGACGGTCAGGATTAAATCCTGAATCAATATTGCGAAATATTGATTTGAGCACTACACATTTTTTAGATAAATTACGGGATAAGTGGATTGTCCTACTGACAATTTACTATAGTTGTTAAAATTATAGTAAGTCTCAGGGCCTATAGCTCAGTTGGTTAGAGCGCGCGCCTGATAAGCGCGAGGTCAGTGGTTCAACTCCACTTAGGCCCATTACCCTTTCTTTTATTACGATTAATATCGTAGGGGGTACATTGTATATGGCGGCAGTATGTTTGTATGATACTTCTGCTGTATATGAGGTAGTCCGGGGGTGTAGCTCAATTGGGAGAGCGCCTGCTTTGCAAGCAGGAGGTCATCGGTTCGATCCCGTTCACCTCCATAAGAGAAAGAGTATAAGGATTTTTGGTCTTTGACAACGAGAAATAAAAGGGTCAAGTTAGTAAGGGCATATGGTGGATGCCTTGGCATCAGACGGCGAAGAAGGACGCGGCAGGCTGCGAAAAGCCACGGGGAGCAGCGAGCATGCATAGATCCGTGGACGTCCGAATGGGGAAACCCGGCAGGGGTAAAGCCCTGTCATCTTATACTGAATACATAGGTGTAAGAAGCGAACCCGGGGAAGTGAAACATCTCAGTACCTGGAGGACAAGAAATCAAACGAGATTCCCTTAGTAGCGGCGAGCGAACGGGGAAGAGCCCAAACCCGGGAAGACATTGAACCTACAACATTAGCCATTTAATCATAACAAGAAAGTTAAATGAGCTGAGATTTGCAGGTTGGATGTCTTTCCGGGGGTTGTAGGACCGCAATAGTACTACCTTTATTTGTTAGTCGAATTCAGATGGAACGCTGAGCCGTAGAAGGTGATAGTCCTGTAGGCGAAAACAAATGAAGGGGGAAGCGGTATCCTGAGTACCACAGGTCACGTGGAACCCTGTGGGAATCTGGGGGGACCACCCTCCAAGGCTAAATACGTTCTGATGACCGATAGTGCACAGTACCGTGAGGGAAAGGTGAAAAGAACCCTGGCGAAGGGAGTGAAATAGAACCTGAAACCGTATGCCTACAATGAATCAGAGCACAGAGCAATCTGTGTGATGGTATGCCTTTTGATTAATGAGCCGGCGAGTTACCGGTTGCAGCGAGGTTAATCTCGTCAACGAGAGGAGCCGTAGGGAAACCGAGTCTTAATAGGGCGACTAGTTGCAATCGGTAGACCCGAAGCCAGTTGATCTACCCATGGTCAGGGTGAAGCGGGAGTAAGATCTCGTGGAGGCCCGAACCGGTGTTTGTTGCAAAAAGCTCGGATGAACTGTGGGTAGGAGCGAAAGACCAATCAAAACTGGTGATAGCTGGTACTCCCCGAAATGCATTTAGGTGCAGCCTTTGGTAATAGTCTGCAGGGGGTAGGGCACTGGATGGGCTAGGGCTTCGCAAGAGGTACCAAACCCAACCAAAC
>JADFXG010000064.1 GCA_015233895.1 Nitrospirota bacterium
GTTCTTTGATAACTCAATATTTTTATACCGCTTAATGATAGCTTCGCGGAAAGCATCAAATAAACGGTTAAATTTCAAGAAGTTGTAGCTGCGAAGTCGCTCCCCATGCGGGAGCGTGGATTGAAACAACTGATCCAGACCAAGAACACGCTTTACGACGAGTCGCTCCCCATGCGGGAGCGTGGATTGAAACCTCATCACAAGCCGGGCTATATCTGAGCAGTTTGTGTCGCTCCCCATGCGGGAGCGTGGATTGAAACTAAGTTTACCTCAGAGCCTACTGGATTATTACGGGTCGCTCCCCATGCGGGAGCGTGGATTGAAACGGATAGAATGATTTTCACATCCAAGAAAGCAGCAGGTCGCTCCCCATGCGGGAGCGTGGATTGAAACCCGGATAATAGCAAGTTGAAGGTGCACAATATTTTGTCGCTCCCCATGCGGGAGCGTGGATTGAAACTTGCAGAACACAAAGGATCAATTCAAAGATTTCTGTCGCTCCCCATGCGGGAGCGTGGATTGAAACCTCTCATTCGCCAATTATTTCAATCACGATCTGCGTCGCTCCCCATGCGGGAGCGTGGATTGAAACCTGGGTTTTGTCGGCATAAGCCTTCAGCCAACCCGTCGCTCCCCATGCGGGAGCGTGGATTGAAACTTTATGATCTAAGTCATCCCGTGAAAAAGATTAGTCGCTCCCCATGCGGGAGCGTGGATTGAAACTCGTTGAGTGTAAGGATATATTTCCCTGTGTAACAGTCGCTCCCCATGCGGGAGCGTGGATTGAAACACGCGAGGAGGGGGTAAATGTATAAGAATATATGCGTCGCTCCCCATGCGGGAGCGTGGATTGAAACAAACGGAGGTATAAAAATATCTCCGGACTCGCTAATGTCGCTCCCCATGCGGGAGCGTGGATTGAAACACGGTTGAAGTCGCATCCCCTTGAGTACTGGCTGAAGTCGCTCCCCATGCGGGAGCGTGGATTGAAACGATCTATCGTACGGCGTGGCGAACGGGCTCTTTGAGTCGCTCCCCATGCGGGAGCGTGGATTGAAACAAGATAAACCGGTAGAGGCGCCCGGTAGCCTAAGTCGCTCCCCATGCGGGAGCGTGGATTGAAACCATTTACTCCTCCAATTAATTGCCCGGACAGGCTCCGGTCGCTCCCCATGCGGGAGCGTGGATTGAAACGGATTAATCTGGAATCGGCAACTGTTCAGCACGCATGTCGCTCCCCATGCGGGAGCGTGGATTGAAACTGAGTTTTGAATTGCCAACACTTGAGTGTTCAGTAGTCGCTCCCCATGCGGGAGCGTGGATTGAAACCGGAGGAGTTCTTGGCTCAACGGAAGAAACTTACGTCGCTCCCCATGCGGGAGCGTGGATTGAAACACGTAGAACTTAAAGCCCCCAATGCAAAAAAGGGGGTCGCTCCCCATGCGGGAGCGTGGATTGAAACCTCAATATTCAATCTGGAATCAAAAACATTCATGTCGCTCCCCATGCGGGAGCGTGGATTGAAACGTGTTGAGCTTGGGTTTTACGAGCGCGACATCTGAGTCGCTCCCCATGCGGGAGCGTGGATTGAAACTAACCGCAACCCCAGTAAACATGGAAGGCGTTGTGTCGCTCCCCATGCGGGAGCGTGGATTGAAACCAACAATTTGATATTCACCCGGGAGCAGGCAGTGGGTCGCTCCCCATGCGGGAGCGTGGATTGAAACCCGCAATGCCAACAAATCCAAATTCACGCCGGTGTCGCTCCCCATGCGGGAGCGTGGATTGAAACCGGGTATATGTGCATGGTGTGACATCGTATACATGTCGCTCCCCATGCGGGAGCGTGGATTGAAACTATGATTTTGTCGGGTCAAAGACGCTGACAATTGACGTCGCTCCCCATGCGGGAGCGTGGATTGAAACTGAAGGGCAATTGGTGGCCGGACACGCGGGATAGTCGCTCCCCATGCGGGAGCGTGGATTGAAACGGGTTGGGTGCTACTAAAGGTTAACATGTGCCAACGTCGCTCCCCATGCGGGAGCGTGGATTGAAACCTTTTGCTCTGCGGCGTTT
>JADFXG010000065.1:0-444 GCA_015233895.1 Nitrospirota bacterium
TTCTGGCCATGGATAGATCACGTGGTTTCGCGTCTGCTAACTGTTACTGAATCGCGCTGTTCACACTCGGTTTCCCTACGCCTCCGCCCCAGAGGGGCTTAAGCTTGCAACAGCTAGCAACTAGTTGGTCCATTATGCAAAAGGTACGCCGTCAGCCGTTCATATCTTGCGATATGCATAGGCCTTCGACCGCTTTGTAAGTTTACGATTTTAGGTTCTATTTCACTCCCCTCCCGGGGTTCTTTTCAACTTTCCCTCACGGTACTTGTACGCTTTCGGTCAGACTCGAGTATTTAGGCTTATGCCATGGTCGGCACAGATTCATACGGGATTTCTCGTGCCCCGCATTACTTGGGATACCTCTAAGGTGCTTAAGAATTTCGCAAAAAGGACTTTCACCTGCTGTGGTGCGCCTTTCCAGACGCTTTTGCTATTCTCTCGCAA
>JADFXG010000065.1:470-1579 GCA_015233895.1 Nitrospirota bacterium
CTAATGCAAGCATTAGAGTTTAGCCTCTTCCCGTTTCGCTCGCCGCTACTAAGGGAATCACATTCGTTTTCTTTTCCTGTGGCTACTAAGATGTTTCAATTCGCCACGTTAGCATTCTGAACCTATGTATTCAGTCCAGAATAACCAGGTATTAGCCTGGTTGGGTTGCCCCATTCGGAAATCTCCGGATCAAAGCTTCATTGCAGCTCCCCGAAGCTTATCGCAGCTTATCGCGTCCTTCATCGCCTGAGTCTGCCAAGTCAGCCATCGTAAACCCTTTGTAACTTGACCACTAAATAACGAAAAACTACTACTTCAATTTGTAGTTAAACTTACATTACATAATTGTCAAAGAACAAAGTCCGATTATCCGGACAAAATGTTTTCAATCTATTACCCATCATAAAATATTGTGGAGCTGAGGAGGATCGAACTCCTGACTTCCTGCTTGCAAAGCAGGCGCTCTCCCAAACTGAGCTACAGCCCCCTGTTTTCTCCGTCGGAGAAATGGTGGGCCCGAGTGGGATCGAACCACTGACCCTCGCCTTATCAAGACGATGCTCTAACCAGCTGAGCTACGGGCCCAATTCTGATCAGAGGTCAATGCATTAATCAATGGTCAATGCCTGTGGGCATCCCTGACCACAGACACTGACCACTGATCAGAAATAAAAATAGCCAAGCTCTCCAGAGATCATCCGGATACTTATTGTTCTTTTTGGTATTGATTGTTTTTAAAACTGCTGTTCGACTGAACAACATTTCCTATCGATCCTAATTACAAGGAAACAATAGAAAGGAGGTGATCCAGCCGCACGTTCCCGTACGGCTACCTTGTTACGACTTAGCGCCAGTCACCAGTTTTACCTTGGGCCTACCTACGTAGGACTTCGGGTACTCCCGGCTCCCATCGCTTGACGGGCGGTGTGTACAAGGCCCGGGAACGTATTCACGGTGGCGTGCTGATCCACCATTACTAGCGATTCCGGCTTCATGGAGTCGAATTGCAGACTCCAATCCGAACTGAGGTCACTTTTTTGAGATTAGCTCCCCCTCGCGGGTTGGCAACCCTTTGTAGTGACCATTGTAACACGTGTGTTGCCCTGGGC
>JADFXG010000065.1:1623-2025 GCA_015233895.1 Nitrospirota bacterium
GGTTGTCCCAGGCAGTCCCCTAAGCGTGCTTCTGATACCTATTGCTAGGACCAGAGTGGCAACATAGGGCAATGGTTGCGCTCGTTGCGGGACTTAACCCAACATCTCACGACACGAGCTGACGACAGCCATGCAGCACCTGTGTAAGTTACCGATTTGACGGTTCGATCCACTTTCATTTCTCTACTGCTTACATGTCAAGCCCAGGTGAGGTTTTTCGCGTAGCATCGAATTAAACCACATGTTCCACCGCTTGTGCGGGCCCCCGTCAATTTCTTTGAGTTTTAGCCTTGCGACCGTAGTCCCCAGGTGGAATACTTAATGCGTTAGCTTCGGCGCTGATCCCCGAAAGGACCAACACCTAGTATTCATCGTTTACGGCTAGGACTACCAGAGTATCTA